>DASQWY010000138.1:0-2520 GCA_035640005.1 Actinomycetes bacterium | reverse complement strand
TCCGTGCGCGACCGTTGCGGCACGGACCCAGCGCGGACCGAGCGCGTCCAGGAGCCTGCGAACCTTGGTGCTTCGTCTGGTGAGCCCGATTGCCATCGGCCGACCGGCGCGTGAAGATCGGCCCGTCGCTGGCTGGTGGCCAGCCGATGGGAGGGGGGTCGCGGTGCCGCTGTACCTCGTGAAGTTCAGCCTGACGCCCGAGGCGTGGGCCAACCTGATCCAGCAGCCGGAGGATCGCCGGGAGGCGGTCGGGCGGCTGCTCGAAGCAGTCGGCGGCAAGCTGCACGGCTTCTGGTATGCCTTCGGCGACCAGGATGGCTACGTCCTCGGTGAGGCCCCCGACAACACGGCGATGGCGAGCGCGCTGGTGACCGTGGCGGGCAGCGGCGCCTTCCGCTCGCTGTCGACGACGGTGCTGGTGACCGTGGAGGAGGCCCTGGACGCGCTCCGCCGGGCGCAGGGCATCGCCTACCGTCCCCCGGGCGGCTGAACGACCTGGCTGACTGCCCCGGCCTGGCGCTCGAACGTCAGGCCGGCTGGACCGCCCGGGCCCAGACAGAAACACGGAGCACCGGATCGTGCGGTGCCGACCGTTGCCTTATAAGTGGCTCGCTCGAAGCGTGCTGGCCACAGGAATGCCGACCCACTGGAGTCGAGATGGTTGGTTGTCGGCGACCTCAGTGCCACGATCGCCCGGGAGCGAACCGCCGCCATGCGGCACCAGGTCGCCCTGGCGCGGCTGGCCAGCTCGCAGCCGCCGCCGACGCGGTGGCATCCCAGGCCAGCGGCCGGGCTGCCGTTCCGACGATGGTGAACGGGGCCCTGCAGGAACCGCTGCACGGCGTCGCGATGACCTATTCCGTCGACGACCCACGGACCAGTGAGTCGAGCCTACTATCCTCGGCACGATGAGGGATCAGCAGCGTTCGGCTCGATCGCTCGAGATGGGGACGGCCCGGGTCGAGGCGTTCAGCGACGGCGTCATGGCGGTGATCATCACAATTATGGCGTTCGAGTTGCGGGCCCCGCGCGGCGCGACGCTGGGCGCGGTTCGCGACCAGCTGCCGGGCCTGCTGGTGTACGTGCTGAGCTTCGTGGTCGTCGGGATCTACTGGAACAACCACCATCACCTGCTCCGGGCCGCCGACCGGATCAGCGGCGCGGCGATGTGGGCAAACCTGTTCCTGCTGTTCTGGCTGTCGCTCATCCCGGTGCTGACCGAATGGCTGCGAGACGAATACCGCCACGCGCTGCCTGCCGCCGCCTATGGCACCGTGGCGCTCGCCGCAGGGTTCGCGTACGCGATCCTGCAACGAGCGCTCATCCGGGCGAACGGTCCAGGGTCGGCGGTGGCCGAGGCCATCGGAGCCGACGTCAAGGGGTACACGTCGCTAGCGCTGTACGCCGCAGGGGTCGGGCTTGCCTTCGTGAGCCCGTGGATCTCGTACGGTTGCTACGTGGCCGTGTCGCTGATGTGGTTCGTTCCGGATCGCCGGTTCACCCGCTCGTAGCCACCGCCCGCTTCGGTGTCGAAGGGGCCTGCGAGACGTGCGGCCGATTCCGGAGAATCAACGTCGCCGTGGAGCGCTACGCGCCTGGCTCTGCTGGCCGGGCAGCCGCCTGGCCGCTGCCGAGCCCCTACGCCTGCGAGGGCTGGCCTGGGCCGGACCCCAACCCGGGACGCGGCAGGTGGAGGTGGGTCGACGATGGCCGAGCAGGAGGCGACGAAGCCGCTGCGTGCGGTGGTCGATGGGGTCAGGCGGCTCGAGGCTACCGGTGTGGCCTCGCCTGGCATGTGTGACCGGGGATGTGTGCGGCGGTGCGCCGACGTTGGGGGCGTGTGAGGGCCGCAGTGAGGTTCCCATCCACGACCCACACCTGCGGCCTGGTGCCAGCAACCAACGTAAACTGGCTAGCCGACTCAAGTCGCCTCGAGCTCTGTGATGCCTACTCGCACCTCCCCCGAGAACTGTTGAGGGGTCGCGTTCGGCAAGCCGAACCGCGGCACGGCCCAGCCAACGAACCCGCACACTGGGGCAAGGATGACCTGTGGATAAGACGCATAATCGTCCACAGACTGTGGACAAGGCATGATCGGGATAAGTCCGCTTAGGGGCTGCGCCAGTACGAGCAGGCCGCCTACGCCCTGGCCGCTGCCATCGACGCCGTCGCGGCGCTGTGGTCCGGTCCACGCCCCCACGGCGGCCCCACCATTCGCGCCCATCCGCCCGCCACTTGGCCGCCCGCCCAGGTAGCCAGCAGCGCTGGGCCAGCGCCGGTCTCTGGTTCAAGGCTCCTGGGATGTCTCGGCCTGGTCCCGGGTGCCGCCGGGGGCGCCGGCGTTGACGCCGCAGGCGCCGTCACAGAAGGGCCGGTTCTGGGTGCGGCCGCAGGCGCACAGCGCGGCCCGGGTCTCAGCCAGCGGCCCCTCGGGGGTGTCCAGGACAAGCTCGCCGCGGACCAGCAGCGGCCCCCGTGGGTCACGGGCGATGATGGTCGGACGGGTCGGCTCCTCAGGAG
>DASQWY010000137.1:0-6781 GCA_035640005.1 Actinomycetes bacterium | reverse complement strand
TCGCCGTCGGGGTCGACCCCGCGCCGGATGGCGTCCTCCCTGGCCTCGTCCGCCCAGGCCGCGCAGCGGGGCGAGATGAACGGCGGCACGAAGGTCACCATGCACACCCCGCCGTTGCCGGCCAGCGCGCCGAGGACCTCGTCGGGAACGTTGCGGGGCACGTCGCACAACGCGCGCGCCGAGGAGTGGGAGAAGATCACCGGCGCGGCGGTGACCCGCAGCGCCGCGCGCATCGTCGCCGGTGCCACGTGGCTGAGGTCGACCAGCATGCCCAGCCGGTTCATCTCGCGGACGACCTCCTCGCCGAAGCGGCTGAGGCCGCCGGCGCGCGGCTGGTCGGTCGCCGAGTCGGCCCATGGCACGTTGTCGTTGTGGGTGAGGGTCAGGTAGCGGACGCCCAGCGCGTACAGCATGCGCAGCACCGCCAGCGAGCAGTCGATCGAATGGCCGCCCTCGGCGCCCAGCAGGGAGGCGATCCTGCCGCCTGCAACCGCCCGCTGGACCTCCTCCGCAGTGCCGGCCAGGGCGAACGCGTCGGGATAGCGGCCCACCAGGGTGTGCACCGCGTCGACCTGCTCCAGGGTGGCACGGACCGCCTGCTCACCTTGCAGGTTGGAGGGCACGTACACCGACCAGAACTGGGCGCCGACCCCACCGGCCCGCAGCCGTGGGATGTCGGTGTGCAGGTCGGGCTGGGGCCGGGCGACGTCCAGGCGGTCGAGGTCGTAGCGCACCCGCTTGCGCAGCTCCCAGGCCAGGTCGTTGTGCCCGTCGACGACCGGGTGGGCGGCCAGCAGCGCCCTCGCCCGATCGATCGACCCGTCGGTCATGTGCCGGTTCACCTCCCCTGCCCTTGCCATCTTGCCGGAACGGCGCGCCCGGGTCCTGCTGACACGAGGGAACCGGGCAGGTAGGCTCGCGCGGTCATGGAGCCAATGGACGCATTGTCTGCGCTGGAGCATTCCACCGACTTCGCGGTGGCCAACCGCTCGACGCTGGAGCGCCTGGCCGCCCAGATGGTGCCGCGCGACTATCCCGCCGGGGCCGTGCTCCTGTCGGAGGGCGAGCCGCCGGGGCCGTGCTACCTGGTGCAGTCGGGGTGGGTGCGCCTCACCTCGGCCAGGCCGGACAGGCGCTCCCAGCTGCTGGCGAAGATCGGCCCGGGTGAGCTGGTCGGTGAGATGACCGCCCTGCTCGACCGGGCGCGCACCGCCACCGCGACCACGATCGAGCCGGTGGCGGCATGGGAGATCCCCGCCGACGCGCTCCGGGCGGCGTTCCAGGATGACCTGCAGCTCAGCCACGCGATGCTGCTGACGGTGATGGAGCTGCTGGTCGACCGGGACGTCCGGATGGTGCGCCGGCAGGGACTGCAACCCGTCCAGCAGATCGCCAGGGCCCTGCTGGACCAGCAGCAGGCCGAGCGGGTCGGGCTGGGCGAGCCACTGTCCATCACCCAGGCCGACCTGCAGTCCATCACCGGCGAGTCCGCGGTCGCCAGCGTGATGAACCTGGCGCGGCTGCAGCGCGCCGGCGCGGTCGAGACCCGCGGCGAGCACCTGGTGATCGTCAACCTGGAGCGCCTGCAGCTGCTCGCCGAGTAGCTCGCTCGGCTTGCTCGTGGGGCCTGGCAGGCCTCCAACCTGCGACCTGGCGACCATGGGTCGGTTCCCGGTCTTGCCGGTTCGGCGTGGTGGAATGACCGAGAGAATGACCGCCGCCAGCCGCTTGCCGCGGACCGGCCGATGCGGGTGGAAGGTGACATGCGGCGAGCTGGCCGGGAAGCCGAGGACGATGCGGCGACGCCCAAGCGCCGTGATCGGCTTGGCCCCGACTTCGCCAAGCTCTGGCTGGCGCAGGGCGTCTCCAACCTCGGCGACGGGGTCTACGTCACCGCGCTGCCGCTCCTGGCCGCGACCCGCTGCCGGTCTCGGCGGTCATGTTCGCCGGGTGGCTCCCGTGGCTGCTGTTCGGCCTGCTGGCCGGGGCGCTGCTAGACCGTTGGGAGCGGCGCCGGATGATGTGGACGGTCGACGCCGCCCGCTTCGTCGTCGTGGGCGGCTTCGCCGTCGCGGTCCTGCTCGGCTGGGCAAGCATCCCCCTGCTGATGCTGACCGGGTTCCTGCTCGGCACCGGCCAGACCCTGGTCGACACCGCCTCCCAGGGCGCTGATCCCGGCCCTGGTCTCCCGCGACCCAGGCCGGCTGGAACGGGCCAACGCCGACGGCGGCGGCTGCCAGGGCGGCGGCCCCCGGTCGGGCGGGAACGGCTCAGGGTCGACCCCCGCCGCGTACTGGGCCGCCACCGCCTCCCGCAGCTCCAGCAGGCCGGCGCCGAGCTCCTGCAGGACCCGGGCGGCGACGCCTTCCCCCTCGCGTGCCAGGCCCAGCAGCAGGTCCTCGGTGCCCAGGCGGTCATGGTCCAGCTGCATCGTCTCGCGCCCCGCCAGGCTCAACACCAGCGTGGCGGGCCTGGTCATCGGCAGGCCCAAGCCCATGCCCGGCCCACCAGGACCCCGGCCGACGGTCTCCTGGACCCGGCGACGGACCGCCTCCGGCGCGATGCCCAGCCCGCCGAGGGTGGCCACGGCCAGGCACTGCTCGTCGCGGAGCAGGCCGAGCAGCAGGTGCCCGGTGCCGACGCGGTCGTGGCCGAGCCGGGCGGCCTCCTGCTTGGCCTGCAGGACCGCGTGCTGGGCACGCTCGGTCACCCGCACCGGTCGACCCCCTTGCGTCGACGCCGGCGTCCGCGCCGCATGCCAGCCCAGCCGCCGCCTGCGCTGCGGCGGGCACGCCAGATCCGAACCGGGATCATGGTAACCGGGCGGTGGCCGCACCGCGCAGCCGATTGGAGCACAGCCGGTCGCAACCCAGCATGGCGAACGCGTAGAACCGCTCGGAGTCCCGGTCATACCGCAGCCGCAGCCGCCGGCACCCGGCCAGCCAGGCGATCATCGCTCCGCCTCCAGCGGTGGCGGCCCAGCCGCTGCGACGACTCGACCCCACAGCGGGCAATACGGACCTTGATGCCCCGGATGATCGCGGCCATGCAGGCCCGATCCGAAACGGTGCGGGGGCGCGCCACCGCGCGCGCGTCGGGGGCGACGGCGGCAGCGGCTGCAGGCGCCGCCACAGCTGGTCGGGCGGCAGGCGGTCGGCCAGGGTGGTCATGGCGTTACGTGCGTGGTCGCGACGAGATCGTCGGCCAGGGCCCGTCCTTCAGACTTGCAGCCATCCCAGCACCAGCCCAACCGCAAGCACCCACAGCGGTTCCGGAATGTCCTCCTATTTGGTCAATTCCTTCGCCGCGTGCTGTGGCTGGTGTGGTCAGGCCCGGTCGTTGGGGAGTCTGCGGTGTCGGGCGCAGCCACAGTGATGCCCGGGTTGGTTCCATGGTCTGGTCCACCACCACCAGGAGTTCGGTGGTCAGCGCGTCCAGGTCCAGCTGCTGGCGCAGGCGGCTGGCGAACGCCTGGATGGTGGTGGCGGCGTCTTAGCGGCGGCGGTAAAGCGGCGGTCGACCGTGGTCTGGATGCGCCGCAGGGCCGGCTGGAACAGCGCCGCCATGGCCAGGGTGGCCCCGGCGACCGCCCAGCTTGGAGGCTGGCCGCCGACCCGGCCGGACAGCTGCCCACCCACCAGCACGGCGAGGCTGTAGGCAAGCCCGAGGACCATGGTGAGCAGCCCGTAGACCAGGGTGCGGTTGAGCAGCCGGTCGATGTCGTACAGGCGGTAGCGCAGGATCGCGATCCCGATGGCCACGTACAGCGGCCAGGTGGTCAGCAGCTCGATCAGGCGGTTGGAGCTGAACCCGAACGGGCTGATGGTGTCGGCGACCGGGACGGCGACCAGGAGCAGGCCAGCGGCGGCGAACCACTTGAGCTGATGGCGCTCAATCCCGCGGGAGCGGCGGAACCGTAGCGCCCGCGCCAGGGCTGCGGCGGGAAGGGTGGCCAGCAACAGCGGGAGCCCGACCTGACCGAAGGCCTGGACCAGCCAGCCCAGCGGCCCACCGGTGATGCCGATCGGGTTCCGCGGGAACGGCTCCAGCGATCCCGGGTTGACGGCACCCTCCAGCGGCAGCGCGACCGCCAGGGTCAGCGTCAGCCAGGCCAGCGGCCGCCAGCGGCGCGTCGGCAGCCGGCCGTCGGGGAACAGCAGCAGCACCAGCGGGATCAACCCAATGCCAAGGAGCCAGGTGAAGTTGGTGGCCCAGGCGACCGCCGTGGCGCCCGGCAGGACGCCGGGCCGGCCCACCAGCCCGTAAAGGCCATAGCCACGCGCGAAGGCGTCGATCCCCGCTCCCAGCCCGATGACGCACCACAGCCATCCGTGAGGTTGGCGGGGCGGCGCGCGGCGATCAGCCCACCAAGGATCGGCGCACCGAGGAACTCAAGCGCCACCAGCGCCTGCTCATCCCAACCGTCGATGGACGGCGGGAGCCAGGCGTGGCGACTGAGGACCAGCAGCACCAGGCCGGCCGCCAGCAGCACCAGCGAGGTGCCGCACAGCCACCAGGCCAACCAGGGCTTGGCGACCCGGATCCACCCCCTTGCTCCCAGGCGCCGCCACTGCTCGTCCTGCTGGCTCTCGTGGCCTGCTTGCCGATCGCTGGTTGCCGTTTGGCTCATCGGCCCGCTCAAACGCTCCAGACGCTCCATGTCTGCCCATCTTCCGACCCGACCGTCCTGAGATCGTTACGGCTCGCCGCCCGGCGACACGGTGCCGGCTTGCCGGCGACCCAGTTCGGCGCCGAGCGGCGTAGGCGCGGGTGGTAGGGTCGTCGCGCAGGCGGGCCAGCCGCTCCAGCTCGGCCCGCAGTTCCTCAGGCGCCGACGATCAGCGCCTTGAGCTGGTTGGTGGCGCTCACCTTGGCGGCGCAGGCGCTGTGGCGGGTGGCCAACAACACCCGCAGCGCCTCCCGATCCCCACGCCGGCGTGGCGCCAGCACGACGGTAGCCGGCCGCGTCCGCGCTCACCGTCGTCTCGGCAAGCAAGCCACCCACCGGATCGGTCGCGGCAGGAGACTCACAGAGCCGTTCGGCTACGGGCGGACCTTGGGAATGACGGTGGAGCAAGCAAAGCAAGGGCCGCAGGCTGGTGACCTGCGGGTTTGGGTGGGGCTGGCAGGCCTCGAACCTGCGACCGAGCGATTATGAGTCGCTTGCTCTGACCGACTGAGCTACAGCCCCGCCGACCGCTGTGGCCGGGGCTGCATCGTAGCGGCTGCCGGGCGTCGGCGGGGGCCTACGACTGCTCGCGGTCGCCGACCTCGGCGCGGGCGCGGCCGGTGCTGGCAGTGCTGGAAGTCTGCTTTGACCGGAAGGGGGAGGTGATGCGGCGCCAGAACAGCTTGAGGAACACGGCCACACCGGCTGCCCCGGCCACGATTGCCTGGATGATGAGGCTGCCGGACGCAGCATCGAGATACGCCAGCATACGAAGCGTCTCCTTCCCGTCGCCCACGGAGGGTGGCGACGCCGGGTGGGTACAAACCGTCGGGCACGATACCACGGGAGACCAGGAACCAACCGGCCGGGGAACGAATCGTGACCGGATGGTGAAGGAGCGACCCTGCGGTAGGCTGGGACAACCCGCCCAAGGAGCACCCGTGGCCGACCCGACCGACATGCCAGCCTCCACGCCTCCCGAACGCGGGTCCCCGCCGTGGTCGAGCCCGTGGGCGCCGCCGGGCGGCGGGTCGTGGCCGCCGGACTGGTCGCCGAACGGCTGGCGCGCGCCGGTGGGGACCGGCCCGCTGGCCCCTCCGCCCGCCCCCGCCCGCAACCCGCTGCCGCCGCCGCCCGCGCCGCGGCGGGCGCTGGCGGGCCAGCTCACCGGGGTGCTGCTGCTGGCGTTCACCCCCGGGCTGCTCGGGCTGCTGGTGCTCGCTCTCGGCGGCGGCTCCGGCGGCGGCGGCGAGGTGGGGCTGGTGCCCGCCGTCGTCAGCGGCGTGATCGACCTGGTGCTGCAGTGGGCGCCGGTGGTGGTGATCGGCGTGCTGATCGCCCGCAGCCGGGAGGGCTGGGCGGGGATCGGCCTGACCCGCCCGCGCGGGCGGGAGGCCGGCGAGGGCGCGGCCCTGTGGGTGGCCAGCTGGGTGCTGGTGTACGTGCTCAGCATCGCCTTCCAGTTCTTCGGCCAGCGCCAGGTGGATTTCCTGCCGCACTCGCTGCCGCTGTGGTTCCGGATCGTCGACGCGGTCACCATCGCCGCCACCGCCGGCGTCACCGAAGAGGTCACCGTCCGCGGGTACGCGCAGACCCGGCTGGAGCAGCTGCGCGCGCCGGCCGCGCTGATCGTCGTCGGCCCGACCGCGATCTGGGGGTTCCTCCACCTCTACCAGGGGCTCGGCGCGGCCCTGACGATCTTCGGGCTGGGGATCATGTACGCCGTCTACTTCCACCGGACCCGGCGGCTGTGGCCGCTGATCGTCGCGCACGGCCTGTTCGACCTCACCCAGCTCGTCCTCATCCTCTCCGGGTTCTGAATGGGCCGGCGCCGGGTGCGATGAACGAGCTGCACCTGATCCGCTGTGCCAGCGCCGAGTGGGCCGAGGTGGTCGAGCGGGAGATCCTGCCGTGGGCGGCCGGCGACCGGCCGCTCGGCGACGAGGTGCTGGAGGTCGGCCCGGGGCCGGGGCGGACCACCGACGCGCTGCGCCGGCGGACCCGCCTGACCGCCGTCGAGCCCGACGCGGCGCTGGCCGCCGCCCTGGCCGCCCGCCTGGCGGGCGGCAACGTGACGGTGGTGCGGGCCGACGCCACCGCCCTCCCCTTCCG
>DASQWY010000136.1:0-13983 GCA_035640005.1 Actinomycetes bacterium | reverse complement strand
CCGGCTGGTCGCCGAGGGCCGGCCGGTGCGGGCGCTGGTGCGCCAGCCCGCCGACCGCGAACGGCTCCCCACCCCGCGGGTCGAGCTCGCCCTCGGCGACCTCGGCGACGAGGAGTCGCTGGCCAGGGCCGCCGACGGCTGCGCAACCGTCTTCCACCTGGCCGGCATCAACCAGCTCTGCCTGCCCGACCCGGCGCCGCTGTACCGGGTGAACGTGGAGGGCACCCGCCGGATGCTGCAGGCGGCCAAGCGCGCCGGGGTCCGCCGGGTCGTCCACACCAGCTCGGCGGCCACCCTTGGCGGCGACGGCAGCCGCGCCATGGACGAGTCGGCGCCGGCCCCCAGCTCCTTCACCTCCCACTACGCCCGCTCGAAGTTCCAGGCCGAGCAGCTCGCCCTCGAGTTCGGCGGCGTCGACGTGGTGGCGGTCAACCCCAGCTCGGTGCAGGGCCCCGGGCGCACCACCGGCACGGCCAAGGTGTTCATCGGCTACCTGAACGGCCGGCTGCCGTTCGACCTGCCGGCCCGCTTCGGCCTCTGCTACACCGAGGACTGCATCGCCGGGCACCTGCTGGCGGAGGCCAAGGGCCGGGCGGGCCAGCGCTACGTGCTCAACAGCGCGACCCTGTCCAACCGGGAGGCGATCGACCTGATCGCGGTGATCGCCGGCCTCACCGAGCGGCCCCGGACCCTGCCGGTGCCGGTGGCCATGACCGCCGCGGCCCTGGCCGAGGCGGTCGCCGCGCTGCGCGGCCGGCCCTCGCGGCTGTGCCGGGAGGCGGTGCGGACCCTCGCCCACCCGCACCTGTACGACGGCTCCCGGGCCGAGCGGGAGCTGGGCGTGCGCTACACCCCGCTGCGGTCCGCCATGGAGGCGACCGTCGGCTGGTACTACCAGCAGGGCCTGGTCAACCGCCGCCTGCCGCGGCTGGAGCGCAAGCTGCGCCCGGCGGCCGAGCCGCCGGCCGCCGAGGAGACACACCCCTGACCCTCACCGGCGGCGCCACCGCTCCGCGTCGGCGCGCTTGAGCTCCAGGCCCATCCCCGGCCGGCAGGGGTCCGGTCGCAGGCAGCCGCCGCCGGGGTCGAGCACCCCGTCGAACAGCAGCCGGTCGGTCCGGGCGTGGTCGTGGAAGTACTCGAGGTGCCGCAGGTTGGGGACGGCCGCGGCCGGGTGCGCGTGCAGCGACTGGGCGCAGTGGCCGGACACCTCCAGGCCGGCGGCGGCGGCCACCGCGGCCACCCGCAGCCACTCGGTGATCCCGGCGCAGCGGGAAACGTCGGCCTGCAGGCAGTCGACCGCGCCGGCCGCCACCATCCGCCGGAAGTAGGGCAGGTCGTAGCCGTACTCGCCGGCGGCGACGTCGGCGTCGCAGTGGTCGCGGACCTCCCGCAGCCCCTCCAGGTCGTCGGAGGAGACCGGCTCCTCGAACCATGAGACGCCCAGCTCCGCCAGCCGCCGGCCGACCCGCACGGCCTGCTTGCGGCCGTAGCCGCCGTTGGCGTCCACGTACAGCTCGACGCCGTCGCCGAGCCGCTCGCGGACCAGCGCGACCCGCCGCAGGTCGTCGCCGGCCCGGCCGCCCCAGCCGGCGCCGACCTTCATCTTCACCCTGGGGATGCCCTGCCCGACCCAGCCGCCGAGCTGCTCGACCAGCTCGCCGTCGGACAGGGAGGTGAAGCCGCCGCTGCCGTAGACCGGCACCTGCTCCCGGACCGCGCCGAGCAGGCGGTGCAGCGGCAGTTCCAGCAGGCGCGCCTTCAGGTCCCACAGGGCGGTGTCGACCGCGGCGATCGCCGTCGAGGCGATCCCGGGCCGGCCGAGGTTGCGGACCAGCCGCACCATGGCTTCCCAGGCGCCGGGCACGTCCAGCGGGTCGCGGCCGACCACCGCCGCTTCGACCACGTCCCGGACCAGGGTGGCGCAGGCGCCGGTGGCGTAGGTGAAGCCGAGCCCGGTGCGGTCGCCGGCGCGGGCCTCGACCACCACCACGGTGGTCTCGGTCCAGGTCAGCGTCCCGTCCGACTCCGGCGCCTCGGTGGGGACCGTGTAGGCGGCGGTGTCCAGGCGGTCGACGGCCGCCTCAGCCACTGCCCTCGCCGCGCATGGCCATGCCGAGCACCTCGGCCAGGTGCAGGCCGCGCCGGCCGGCACCCTGCTGGATCTGGGTGCGGCAGCTGAATCCGTCGGCGACCACCAGGGTGTCGGTGCCCGCCTCGCGGACCCTCGGCAGCAGCACCCGCTCGCCCTCCTTCAGCGACACGTCGTAGTGGTCGCCCGCCTCGAAGCCGAACGAGCCGGCCATGCCGCAGCAGCCGGAGTCGAGCACCTCCACCTCCAGGCCCATCCGCTCCAGCAGCTTGCGGTCGGCCTCGAAGCCCATCACCGCGTACTGGTGGCAGTGGCGCTGCACCAGCGCCTTGGCCCGCAGGCGGGGCACCTGGAAGCTGGGGGCGTGGCGGTCCAGCAGCTCGGCGAGGGTGAACGACTGCTGGGCCAGGCGCTTGGCGTCCTCGTCGTCGGGCAGCATCCGGCGCAGCTCGTCGCGGAAGGTGGCCAGGCAGCTCGGCTCGATCCCCACCAGCGGGATCCCCGCCCGGATCTGCGGCCGCAGCCCGTCCAGCACCTGCCGCAGCAGGCGCCTGGCCAGGTGCAGCATGCCGTAGTCGTACAGCGGCCGGCCGCAGCACAGCGGCCGCCCCGGGATGGTGACCTCGAACCCGGCCGCCTCCAGCACCCCGACCGCGGCCCTGGCGGTCTCCGGGTGGAAGTAGTTGTTGAACGTGTCGGGCCACAGCAGCACCCGCGGCCGGTCCTCCCCCGCGTGGACCGGGCCGCGGCGCCGGAACCAGCTGGTGAACGGCTCGGCGGCGAAGCGGGGCAGGCGCCGCTGCGGCGCGACCCCGGCGGCCCGCTTGGCCAGGGCGCGCAGGCCGGGGGTCTGGGTGACCAGGTTGGCCGCCCACGGCAGCTTGCACGCCAGCCGCGCCGCCCACCAGATGAGCCCGATGGCGTAGGCGCTGCGCGGCCGCAGCCGGCCCTTGTAGTAGTGCGACAGGAACTCGGCCTTGTAGGTGGCCATGTCGACGTTGACCGGGCAGTCGGTCTTGCAGCCCTTGCAGGCCAGGCACAGGTCGAGGGCGTCGTGGACGGCCTTGGAGCGCCAGCCGCCGCTGACCGGCCCGTCCTGCAGCATCTCGTACAGCAGCCGGGCGCGGCCTCTGGTGGAGTGCTCCTCCTCGCGGGTCACCATGTAGGAGGGGCACATCACCCCGCCGCTGCCGTGCCGGCACTTGCCCACCCCGACGCAGCGCAGCGCCGCCCGCGAGAAGTCGTTGCCGTCCTCGGGGTAGGCGAACTCGGTGGCCACCTGCCTGGGCCGGTAGTCCACGCCGAGCCGCAGGTTGGAGGTGATCGGGTACGGGTGGACGACCTTGCCGGGGTTCAGCTTGTTGCCCGGGTCCCAGATCGCCTTGAACTCGCCGAACGCCCGCACCAGGTCGGGGCCGTACAGCTTGGGCAGCAGCTCCGCCCGGGACTGGCCGTCGCCGTGCTCGCCGGAGAACGAGCCGCCGTGGCCGACGACCAGGTCCGCCGCGTCGTCCAGGAACGACCGCCAGCGGCTGATGCCGGCCGCCGTCTCCAGGTCGAAGTCGATGCGGGTGTGCAGGCAGCCCTGGCCGAAGTGGCCGTAGAAGGCGCCCGAGTAGCCGTAGCGGTCGAACAGCGCGCGCAGGTCGCGCAGGTAGGCGCCGAGCCGGTCGGGCGGCACCGCCGAGTCCTCCCAGCCTTCCCAGGTGAGCGGCTCCTCGGGGACCAGCGCGGTGGCGCCGAGCCCGGCCTCGCGGATCTCCCAGAGGATCCGCTCCTCGGCGGGGTCGTCGAACAGCTTCATGGAGGGGGCGTGGTCGCCGTCGCGGAAGGCGTCCATCAGCCGGCGGGCGCGCTGGTCGGCCTCGTCGGTGCTGTCCGCGCCGAGCTCCACCATCAGCCAGCCGCCCCCCTCCGGCAGCAGCGGCAGGTCCTTGGGGTGCAGCCCCTTGCGCTTCATGTGGTCGACCAGCACGTCGTCGAGCCCCTCCAGGGCGATCGGGTCGAACTGGAGCGCCTCCGGCACGTTGTCGGCCGCCTGGTAGACGTCGGGCCAGCCGAGCACCACCAGCACCTTGGCCTTGGGCCGTGGCAGCAGCCGGCAGGTCGCCTCCAGCACCAGGGCGCAGGTCGACTCGCTGCCGACCAGCGCCCTGGCCACGTTGAAGCCGTTCTCGGGCAGCAGCTGCTCCAGGCAGTAGCCGGAGACCCGGCGGGGGATCTCCGGGAAGCGGCGGCGGATCTCGCCGGCGTAGCGGTCGCGCAGCTCGCGCAGGGCTCCGTAGATCTCGCCGCGCCGGCCGCCGGCGGCGACGATCCGCTCCAGCTCTTCCGGTCTGGTCGGCCCGACCCGCAGGCGCAGCCCGTCGTAGGTGAGGACCTCCAGCTGCTCGACGTTCTCGGCGGTGCGGCCGGCCATCTGCGCGTGCGCCCCGCAGGCGTTGTTGCCGATCATGCCGCCGACCGCGCAGTGGTCGTGGGTGGCGGGGTCCGGCCCGAAGGTGAGGCCGTGCGCGGCGGCCGCGCGGTCGAGGTCGTCGCGGTAGATGCCCGGCTCCACCCGCGCCCGCCGCCGGTCGGGATCCAGCTCCAGCACCCGGCGCATGTACTTGCTGAAGTCGAGCACCACCGCCACGTTGCAGCCCTGCCCGGCCAGGCTGGTGCCGCCGCCGCGGGCGAGCACCGGGGCGCCGTGCTCGCGGCAGGCGGCCACCGCGGCGACCACGTCGTCGGCGTCGCGCGGCAGCACCACCCCGATCGGCACCTGCCGGTAGTTGGAGGCGTCGGTGGCGTAGGCGCCGCGGCTGCCCGCGTCGAAGCGGACCTCGCCGCGGACGCTGCCACGGAGGGCGGTGGCCAGCGCCTCGGCGTCGATGTCGAGGTCCCGCTGGCGCACCGCCGGCCGCCCGAGCCGCGCGCTGACCACGGCTCAGCCCTTCAGCTTCCCGAGCTTGTCCCTGAACAGGGTGGTGGCCATGGTCTGCTTGCGCGGCTGGCCCCGGAGCCAGGCCTGCGCGAAGCCCTTGGCCTGGTCGTACTTCACCCTGCCGGGCATCGGCGGCTCGTCGGGGTTGACCAGCACGTCGACCAGGGCCGGGCCCGGGTGGGCGAGCGCCTCGCGCACCGCCGGCTCGACCTCGGCCGCCTTCTCCACCCGCAGGCCGAGGCCGCCGCAAGAGGCGGCGAACGGGGCGAAGTCCATCGGCCGCTGGAAGCGGACCCCGTACTCGGGGTAGCCGAGCACCATCTGCTCCCAGAGGATCTGGCCGAGCGAGCCGTTGTTGTTGACGACCACCTTGATCGGCAGCTCGTACCGGCAGGCGGTGTCGAACTCGGCCATCAGCATCGCCAGCCCGCCGTCGCCGACCAGGGCGAGGACCTGGCGGCCCGGGTGCGCCCACTGGGCGGCGATCGCGTACGGCAGCCCGGGCGCCATGGTGGCCAGGTTGCCCGACAGGTAGAACTCCCGGTCCCCGCGGATGTCGAAGTGGCGCGCCGCCCAGGTCGCGATCGTGCCCGAGTCGCTGGTGAGGATGGCGTCGTCGGCGGCCTGCCGGTCCATCACCCGCGCCAGGTACTGCGGCTGGATCGGGTCGCGGTCGGGGTCCTCCAGGGCGGCCATGTCCTCGCGCCAGGAGGCGGTCGCCTCTTGCGCGCGCTCCAGGAAGCTGCGGTCGTCCTTGGCGCGCAGCAGCGGCAGCAGCGCCCGCAGCGTCTCGGCGGCGTCGCCGACCAGCGGCACCTCGGTCGGCAGGCGCGCCCCCGCCCGCACCGGGTCGGCCTCGACCTGCACGGTGCGGGCCTTGCCGGGCTCGGGCAGGTACTTGGTGTAGGGGAAGTTGGTGCCGACCATCAGCAGCGCGTCGGCCGCCTCCATGACCTGTTCGGAGGGGGCGGTGCCGAGCAGCCCCAGGCCGCCGGTGGTCAGCGGGTGGTCGTCGGGGACCACCGCCTTGCCCGGCAGGGACTTGACGATCGGGCTGGCCAGCCGCTCCGCGGTAGCCAGCACCTCGGCGCGGGCGTGCAGGGCGCCGGTGCCGACCAGCATGGCGACCTTGCGGCCCTGGTTGAGCACCTCGGCGGCGCGTTCCAGGTCGCCCTGGCGGGGGGTGCCCGGGGCCGGCAGGTAGGTCGGCGCGGTGGCCGGCTCCCGGCCGGGGGCGACCGACGGCCACGGGTACTCGTCGGCCGGGGCGACCTGCACGTCGTTGGGGATGGTGAGGTGGCTGACGGTGCGGTGCGCCAGCGCGTGCCGCACGGCCAGGTCGACCAGGGTGGGGACCTGCACCGGCACGTGCACCATCGCGTTGTAGCCGGCCACGTCCTCGAACAGCCGCTCCAGGTGCACCTCCTGCTGGTAGCCGGTGCCGAGCAGCTGGGTCTCCTGCATGCCGGTGATGGCCAGCACCGGGACGTGGTCGAGCTTGGCGTCGTAGAGGCCGTTCAGCAGGTGGATGCCGCCCGGCCCGGAGGTGGCCAGGCAGACGCCGAGGCGGCCGGTCGCCTTGGCGTAGCCGGTCGCCATGAAGGCGGCCGCCTCCTCGTGGTGGACCAGCACGAAGCGGATCCGGTCCTGGTGGCGCCGCAGCCCCTCCATGATCCCGTTGATGCCGTCTCCCGGCAGGCCGAACACGGTGTCCACGCCCCAGTCGGCCAGCCGCTCGGCCAGCAGGTCGGTGGCGATCTGCTTCACGGTCACGCTCCTCGTCGTCATGCCTGACCCATCGTGTGGCGATGAGGCCTGGCTGCCCCCTGCGGCGCAGGGGAAACGCTCACGTTTGCGCTGCCCCTCCGCCGCCCATACGGGGGTGGCGAACGACGTGCGGGGCATGAGCCCCTCTGACCGGAAAGGACCCCTCATGGGCATCCTCGGGTGGATCGTCCTCGGCCTGATCGCCGGGGCCATCGCCAAGGCGCTGGTGCCGGGCAGGGACCCGGGCGGCCTGATCCTCACCACCGTCATCGGCATCCTCGGCGCGCTGCTCGGCGGCTTCCTCGGCCAGGCGATGCTGGGCCGCAACACGCTCGACAACTTCTTCGACGTCAGCACCTGGTTCACCGCGATCATCGGCTCGATCATCCTGCTGGTGCTGTGGCGGGTGCTGGTGACCCGCGGCGGCGGCTGGGGCGGTCGGCGGCGCAGGGTCCTCTGACCTACCGCGCGGAGCGGCGGGTTCCAGCGGCCCAGCCCGGTGCCGAGCAGCTCGTCGGCGAGGGCGAACGCCGCCACCGCCAGGGGCGCGACCGACGGGCCGGCTGGCGTGCTGGCGGGCCCGGCCCCGGCCGGGGGGCTCACCCGCGGCGGCCGAGGGCGACCCCGGCGGCGCCGACCAGCGCCGCCGCGGCCAGCAGCGCGCCGCGGTGGGTGGTCGCCCACAGCTGGGCGCTGCGCCCGTGGGCGCGATGGTCGAACTCGCCGTGGGCGCCCCGGTCGCCGGGCAGCGGTGACCACAGGTTGGCCGGGCGGTCGGGGTCGGCAGGCTGGTTGGTCTGCTGCGACTGCTCGCCGGTGCGGCCCAGGTAGCGGTCCAGCAGCCCCGGCGCCACCGCGTTGGCGAGCAGGGTGGCGCTGGTGGAGCCGCCCACCCGCAGCTCGCGGCGCCGGTGGGCGGCCGCCCAGACGATCGCCCGCGCCGCCACCTCCGGCTGGTAGATCGGCGGCACCGGCTGCGGCCGGTGCGGCAGCCGCGACAGCACCACCTCGAACTGGGGCGTGTTCAGGGCGGGGAGCTGCACCATGCTGATGCGCACGCGCGAGCGGTCGTGGAGCAGCTCGCAGCGGACCGACTCGGTGAAGCCCTGGATGGCGTGCTTGGCGCCGCAGTAGGCGCTCTGCAGCGGGATGCCGCGGTAGGCGAGGGCCGAGCCGACGCACACCACCGCCCCCCGGTCCCGCGGCAGCATGCGGCCCAGCGCCGCCCTGGTGCCGTTGACCACGCCCAGGTAGGTCACCTCGGTGGCGCGCCGGAACTCGTCGGGGGCGATCTCCCAGAAGGGCGCGAACACCGACGTCATGGCGTTGTTGACCCACACGTCGATCGGTCCCAGCTCCTGCTCGGCGCGGTCGGCGGCGGCCTCCACCGCGGCCGCGTCGGCCACGTCGGCCGGCAGCGCCAGCGCCCGCCCTCCCGCTCCCTCGATCTCCTTGGCGGTCGCGTCGAGGGCGTCGTCGCCCCGGGCGAGCAGCCCGAGCCCGGCGCCGAGGCTGGCGAAGGCGCGGGCGGTGGCCCGCCCCACCCCCGAGCTGGCGCCGGTGATCACCACCACCTGCGGTCGTCTCATGGCCGGCTCCTCGTGCGTGCCCTGGCTGCCTGCTGCGTACCCTCGTGCCGGCCGCTCAAGCGCCGCCGGCGACCGCCGGACGCGGCTGCTCGTGCGGGTCCACCAGCACGTCGACCAGGGCGGTCCCCTCCGCCGCCAGCGCCTCGCGTAGCCCTGCCTCCAGCTCGGCCGCCCGCTCGACGCGCACGCCGAGCCCGCCGCACGCCCGCGCCCAGCGGGCGTAGTCGGCCGCCGGCAGGCCGCCCGCCTCGGCAGGCGGCGGCCCGGTGTTGCAGACGACCACCTTGACCGGCAGGCCGAGCCCGACGGCGGTCCGCAGCTCGGCCATGAGGGTGGCGAACTCGTCGGAGCCGACCACCGCGATGGTCTGGCGGCCGCGGCTGGCCCACTGGGCGGCCATCGCGTACGGCAGCCCGGCCGCGGCGGTGGCCAGGTTGGCCGACAGCAGGAACTGCCGGTGGTCGCGGACGTCGAAGTGGCGCGCCGCCCAGGTGGCGACCGTGCCGGAGTCGGCCGCCAGCACCGCGTCGCCCGCGGCCAGCCGGTCGAGCGTCCGCAGCAGGTACTGCGGGCGGACGGGGTCGCGGCCGCCGTCCTCCAGCTCGACCAGGCGGGCGCGCCAGCGGGCAACGCCCGCCTGGGTGGAGGCCAGGAAGTCGCGGTCGGGCTTGCGGCCGAGCAGGGGCAGCAGCGCGTCGAGCGTCTCGGCGGCGTCGCCGACCAGGGCGGCGTCGGCGTCGGCCGCCCGCACCCGGTCCAGGTCGCTCTCGACCTGGACGGTGCGGACCGCGTCCGGGTCGGGGAGGTTGCGGGCGTAGGGGAAGTTCGTGCCGACCACCAGCAGCGTGTCCGCGCCGGCCAGCGCCTCCTCGGACGGCCGGGTGCCGAGCGCGCCGACGCAGCCGGTGGTGAGCGGGTGGTCGTCGGGCACGACCGCCTTGCCGGGCAACGATTTCACGATCGGGCTGGCGAGCCGCTCGGCCACCGCCAGCAGCTCCTCCCTGGCTCCCAGGGCGCCGGCGCCGGCCAGCACCGCCACCCGCGCGCCGCGGTTGAGCACGGCGGCCGCGCGCTCCAGGTCGCGGCGCGGCGGCACGCCGGGGCCGGGCTGGAACAGCGGGGCGGTGGCCGGCGTGCCGGCACCCGAGCGCAGCATCCAGGGGTTCGCCGCGATGGTCGTCTCGTCCAGGTCGTCGGGCAGGGTGATGTGGGACACCGTGCCCTTGGCCAGCGCCTGGCCGATGCCGATGTCGACCACCGCCGGGATCTGCACCGGCACGTCCACGCGGACGTTGTAGTCGGCCACGTCGCCGTAGGCGGCGTCCACGGCCAGCCGCTGGGCGAAGCTGGTGCCGAGCAGCTCGGTGGCGCTGCTCTCGGTGACCGCCAGCACCGGCTGGTGGTCGAGCTTGGCGTCGTACAGGCCGGCCAGCAGGTGCAGGGCGCCCGGCCCGGAGGTCGCCAGGCAGATCCCGACCCGGCCGGTGGTCTTGGCGTAGCCGCTCGCCATCAGGGCGGCGACCTCCTCGTGGCGCACGACCACCAGCCGGATGCGGCCGGCGAAGCGGGCGAAGGCGGCCAGGACGCCGCCGTCGTCCGGCCCGGGGCGGCCGAACACCGTGTCCACGCCCCAATCGACCAGCCGCCCGACCAGCAGGTCGGCCGCGAGCTCTCTCATCCTGTCCGGAACCTACCAGCTTGTCGCTGAGTTCCGGAAGGTCTCTCTTTGATTACTCGCGCATGTTCACCACGTCGGCCAGCGCCTTGACCAGCAGGTGGGTCGAGGTGGCGCCCGGGTCCTGGTGGTCGCGGGAGCGCTCGCCCAGGTAGCTGGCCCGGCCCTTGCGCGCCACCAGCGGGATGGTGGCCTTCATCCCCTCCTCGGCGGCGTGCTCCGCCTCGTCCAGGGCCGGGCCCAGCTCCTTGCCGGCGCCCAGCGCGGCGTCCAGCGCCTCCAGCGCCGGGTGCCAGGCGTCCAGCATGGTCTTGTCCTGCAGCTGCGCCCGGCCCCTGGCGACCACCGCGTCGTAGCCGGCCCGCAGCGCCGCCGCCAGGCCGGCGTCGTCCACCTCCGCCGCCTCGCCGAGCTGCTTGGCCATGGCCAGGTAGAGGGACCCGTACAGGGGACCGGAGGCGCCGCCCACCTTGCCGATCAGCGCCACGCTGACCGCCCGGAAGACGGCGCCGAGGTCGCTGGCCTCCAGCCCGTCCAGGCGCTGCAGGGCGGCCTTGAACCCGCGGTTCATGTTGGTGCCGTGGTCGCCGTCCCCGATGGCCGCGTCCAGCCTGGTCAGGTACGACGCCTGCACCTCCACGACCGCCGCGCTGCGGCGGACCCAGGCGCCCGCCTGGTCGGCGGTGAACACCCCCTTACGCTCCCCAGCGCAACCCGGGCGTGTGGACCGGGGCGTCCCACAGCCGCGTCTTCTCGTCGTCCAGCCGCAGGATCGTCACCGAGCAGCCCTGCATCTCCAGGGAGGTGATGTACGGCCCGACCAGGTGCCTGGTCACCCGCACGCCGCCCTCGTCCAGCAGCCTGGCCACGTGCCGGTAGATCACGTACAGCTCGGCCAGCGGCGTCCCGCCCATCGAGTTGACGAACAGCAGCGCCTGCTCGCCCTGGTTGAGGCCGAGGTCCTCGATGACCGGCCGGGCAAGGCGGTCGACCAGCTGGTCGGCCGGCTCCAGCTTGATCCGCTCCCTGCCGGGCTCGCCGTGGATGCCGATGCCGATCTCGACCTCGTCGTCGCCGAGCTCGAAGGTGGGCTGCCCGGCCGCCGGCACCGTGCAGGAGGTGAGCGCCAGGCCCATGGAGCGGACGTTGGTGTTGACGTCACGCGCCAGCGCGGCCACCGAGGCCAGGTCCCCGCCCTCCTCGGCCCTGGCCCCGGCGATCTTCTCCATCAGCACGGTGCCGCCGACCCCGCGGCGGCCCTGCGTGTACAGCGAGTCCCTGACGGCCACGTCGTCGTCGACCACCACGCTCTCCACCTGGATGCCGGCGTCGCGGCCGAGGTCGGCGGCCATCTCGAAGTTCATCACGTCGCCGGAGTAGTTCTTGACGATGTGCAGCACCCCGGCGCCGCCGTTGACCTTCTCGGTCGCCCACTGCATCTGGTCGGGGGTGGGGGAGGTGAACACCTCCCCCGGGCAGGCGGCGTCGAGCATGCCCATGCCAACGAAGCCGCCGTGCATCGGCTCGTGCCCGGACCCGCCGCCGGAGATCACCCCGACCTTGCCCTGCCGCGGCGCGTCGGCGCGGTACACCACGAACGGGTCGTAGTTGACGCCGATCAGGTCGCCGTGGGCCCGCTCCATCCCTTCGAGCGACTCGCGGACGAAGTCGTCGACGCTGTTGATGAGCTTCTTCATCTGGACTCCCTGACGCGGACGGAGCTACTCGACCCAGCCGCGGGTGCGTTCGATGGCCTTCCTCCAGTTGGCGTAGCCGGTCTCGCGCTGGTCCTCCGACCACTGCGGCTCGAAGGTGCGGTCGACCTGCCAGTTCTCGCGCATCTCGTCCAGGGTCGACCAGTAGCCGACGGCCAGCCCGGCCAGGTAGGCGGCGCCCAGCGCGGTGGTCTCCTGCACCTGCGGCCGGATGACGGGGATGCCGAGGATGTCGGCCTGCAGCTGCATGAGGAAGTTGTTCTTGACGCTGCCGCCGTCCACCCGCAGGTCGGGCAGGGGCTTGCCGGAGTCCTGGGCGACCGCCTCGGCCACGTCGCGGCTCTGGTAGCACTCCGACTCCAGGGTGGCGCGGACCAGGTGCGCGCGGTTGACGTAGCGGGTCAGGCCGACGATCGCGCCGCGGGCGCGTTCGTCCCAGTAGGGGGCGAACAGCCCGGAGAAGGCCGGCACGAAGTAGCAGCCGCCGGCGTCCTCGACCGTCTGGGCGATCTCCTCGGTCTCGGCGGCGTTGGCGATCATCTTCAGGTTGTCGCGCAGCCACTGCACGGCGGCGCCGGTGATGGCGATCGAGCCCTCCAGGGCGTAGAAGCTGTTGCCCTTCTCCAGCGCGTAGAACCCGGTGGTCAGCAGCCCGGACTTGGAGGGCACCACCTGCTGGCCGGTGTTCTGCAGCAGGAAATTGCCGGTGCCGTAGGTGTTCTTGGCCTGGCCGACGTCGAAGCACGCCTGCCCGAACAGGGCCGCCTGCTGGTCGCCGGCGTCGCCGCACACCGGCACCTCGCCGCCCAGCAACCCGTCGGCCGTGGTCGACCCGTAGGTCTCCCGGTCGGAGGAGGGGCGCAGCTCCGGCAGCATCGACTTGGGGATGCCGAGCCGGCCGAGGATGTGGTCGTCCCAGTCGGTGTCGGCCAGGTTGAACAGCATCGTGCGACTGGCGTTGGTGTAGTCGGTGATGTGCCGCCCGCCGTTGACCCCGCCGGTGAGGTTCCAGATCAGCCAGGTGTCGGTGTTGCCGAACAGCAGGTCGCCGCGCTCGGCGCGCTCGCGGGCGCCGTCGACGTTCTCGAGGATCCAGGCGATCTTGGTGCCGGAGAAGTAGGTCGCGATCACCAGCCCGGTCTTGGGCTTGATCTCGTCCTCGTAGCCCTCCTCCTTCCACTGGCTGACGATCGGCTGGGTGCGGGTGTCCTGCCAGACGATGGCGTTGTAGACCGGCTCGCCGGTGTTCCTGTCCCAGATGACCGTGGTCTCGCGCTGGTTGGTGATGCCGACCGCGGCGACGTTCTCGTGGGTCAGCCCGTTGTCGCGCAGGACCTGGCTGGTCACCTGCTGGGTGCGTTCCCAGATCTCCTTGGGGTCGTGCTCCACCCACCCCGCCCGCGGGTAGATCTGCTCGTGCTCCAGCTGGGCGACCCCGGCCGAGGTGCCGTTGTGCTGGAACAGCATCGCCCTGGTCGAGGTCGTGCCCTGGTCGATCGAGAGGACGAACTCCTTCGCCATTGCTGGCCTCCAGTCCGCGTGCAGGGAGGGTCGATCGGTAGATGGCGGGGCGGCGCCGAGCGATGGCGCCGCCCCGGGGCTGCTGGCGGCGGCTAGGGGCCGCCTGGGGTCTCCACCACCTCGCCGACCTCCGCTTCGGCGGCGGGCAGGAAGTTGCCGACGAACCAGTCGTAGACGTAGCCGCCCAGCGGCCCCCCGATCAGCGGCCCCACGATCGGCACCCAGGCGTAGAAGTCGCCGCGCTGGTCGTTGAACGGGCTGTTCCAGCCGCAGACCCAGGCCACCAGCCGTGGCCCGAGGTCACGGGCCGGGTTGATGGCGTAGCCGGCGTCGGCGCCCAGGGTCATGCCGATGCCGACCACCACCAGCCCGATGATGAACGGCGCCATGTTCGACCCCGGCGCCGTGTTGCGCGCGTCGGTGATCGCCAGCACCAGCATCACCAGCACGGCGGTGCCGATGATCTGGTCGCGGAGGGCTCCCAGCTGCGAGACGTTCGGCATCTGCGGGTTGGCGTTGTTCGGGAAGGTGTTGAACACCACCTGGCTCTTGAAGCCCTTCGCCGGGTCGAACTTGTTGAACGCCTCGTAGTAGTTCCAGCGGATCACCAGCGCGGCCAGGAACGCCCCCACCAGCTGCGCCAGCGAATAGGGAGCCACCTTGCTCCATGGGAAGCCCCGGCGGAACGCCAACCCCAG
>DASQWY010000135.1:0-4169 GCA_035640005.1 Actinomycetes bacterium | reverse complement strand
ACCGCCATCGAGAACGTCGAGCTGTCGGCGCTGCTGGCCGGACGCTCGCCGCGGGCCGCCAGGCGGCGGGCGGAGGAGCTGCTGGAGCGGGTCGGGCTCGCCGACCGGGCAAGGTTCCTGCCCTCGGCGCTGTCCGGTGGCCAGCGGCAGCGGGTCGCGATCGCGCGGGCGTTGAGCAACGAACCGCTGGTCGTGCTCGCCGACGAACCGACCGGAAACCTGGACAGCGCCGCCACCCTGGACGTCCTCCGGCTCTTCGAGGGCCTGCACGAGTCCGGGCAGACGCTGGTCATCGTCACCCACGACGCGCGGATCGCGGCCACCGCAGACCGGATGGTCTCGATGCGCGACGGCGCCTTCGTGGACGAGACCAGGCTGCCCGGTGGCACCACCGGGCAGCTCGGCGCCCTCGTCGGGCTGGAGGACTGAGGCGATGGGCCGCATCCTGCTCGTGGGCCGCCTCGCCGTGCGTGACCTGCGGCGGCGCCGCATCGAGGCCGCGCTGCTGCTGGCCCTCATGGCGGCCACCACGACGTTGACGCTCGGGCTGGTCCTGCGCGACGCGGCCAGCGACCCCTACCAGAGCACCCGGGAGGCGACCAACGGACCCGACGTGGTCGCCAGCGTCGGCCAGCCCGCCGAGCTTTCCGGGCTCGAGGAACTGGCCAGCGCTCCCGGCGTCATCGACCACAGCGGACCGTACCCGGTCACCCCGGCGAAGCTTCAGGCATCCGGTCGAACCTCAGACGTGCAGGCCGTGGGGCGCGACACCGCGTCCGCGTCGGTCGACCAGCCCGAGCTGGTACGGGGCAGCTGGGTCCGTGACGGCGGCGTGGTGGTCGAGGCCGCGTTCGCCAACACGCTCGCTGTGCGCGTCGGTGATCCGGTCACCCTGGACGGCCGGTCGTTCGAGGTGGTCGGCGTGGCGGTCACCGCCGCCATGCCGCCCTATCCGGGGGCGTCCTGCCTTGTCCCGGTTGGTTGCGCGAGCGGCGCCACGCCCGAGCAGCTATCCGAGCTTCCTCCGAGCTTGTTGGAGGATCCAGGTCTGGTCTGGCTCACCGAGGCGGACGTGCGGAGCCTCACTACCGCTTCAGATTCTCTGTCCTATGTGATGAACCTGAAGCTGGCGGACCCGGGCAGTGCCCAGGCGTTCGTCGACGCAAACCCCCCGGAGAGCCTGGACGCTCCACGCCTGCAGTCCTGGGAGAGCATCCGCGATGAGGCCACCGAGGTGGCCAGAGACGCCCAGATCCTGCTGCTGGTTGGAGCCTGGCTGCTTGGTCTGCTCGCCGTGGCCAGCGTCTCGGTGCTGGTCGGCGGCCGGTTGGCCGATCAGACCAGACGTGTCGGACTCCTCAAGGCGGTCGGCGGCACACCGGGCCTGGTCGCTGCCGTACTGCTCGCGGAGTATGTCCTGGTGGCCATCGTCGCGGCCGCGGCCGGGTTGGCGGTCGGATCGCTGACCGCTCCGTTGCTTACCGGGTCCAGTGCCGGCCTCATCGGCAGCGCAGGCAGGCCGTCGATGACCATGTCCACGGTCGGTTTGGTGACCGCCGTGGCACTCGGAGTCGCGGTAAGTGCGACCGTTGTTCCGGCCGTGCGTGCCGCCCGCTCCAGCACCGTCAACGCGCTGGCCGACGCGGCCCGCCCACCCCGCCGCACCGGTTGGCTGATCGCGATCTCGGCGCGGCTGCCCGTCCCGCTGCTGCTCGCCTTGCGGGTCGCCGCCCGCCGGCCGCGACGGGTCGTGCTGGGTGTGGTCAGTATCGCGATCACGGTCAGCGGGATCTTCGTCGCAGTGGTCCTCAACGCCTTCCTCACTGCCCAACCACTCCCCGGCGGATATGACGATGCTCAGGTGGAGCTGCTGCGCCAGGTGCTCCTCGTCGTGATGGTCATCCTGCTGTCCCTGGCGGCGGTCAACGCCACCTTCATCACCTGGGCGACGGTGCTCGACAACCGGCATTCCTCCGCGCTGGCGCGCGCCCTGGGCGCGACCCCTGGTGAAGTGGGTGCGGCACTGGCGGCCGCGCAGGTGCTCCCCACGCTCGCCGGCGCTCTCTTGGGCGTTTTCCCGGGAGGCTTCGCACTGTTCCACGCCATCAACGCGATCACCGGCGGCAACAGCGACCGGGCCACGCTTCCGTCGATCTGGCAGCGGCTCGCCGTGGTGCTGGCAACCGTGCTCGTGGTCGCGGTACTCACCGCTGTTCCCGCCCGCCTCGGCGGCCGCCGTCCCGTGACCGAGACGCTCCAAGCCGAGCTCGCATGATTCGAGCAGGCCTGCCCGAGCCTGGCCAACGGGTCGGCTATCTCCGAGCAAGGACAGCTCGTGCGGTAACGCCCGGAGGCCGTCGCGACCGCGGCTCCCACGCCGGCCGTGCCAAGCGCCTGTACGGCCCGATGGCCTGAGGTTGGAGGGGTCCGGGGAACCCGGCACGGGTGCCCCGGAGGATCACGGTCAGGGGGCGGCGGCCAGACCCTGCGCGCTCAGCGGGCGCGGCGCGGACGGGGGCAGGTCGAGCAGGGCGCGGATGCGCTCCGGCTCGGACGGGCGGGCCAGCAGGTAGCCCTGGCCGGCATGGCAGCCGAGGGCGTGCAGCGCGGCGAGCTGCTGGTCGGTCTCGATCCCCTCGGCGATCGTCTCCAGCCCCAGCGCGTAGCCGAGCCGGACGACCGCGTCGGCCAGGGGCGCCGCGCCGGCGTCCCCGCCGATCCTGGCCACGAACGAACGGTCGATCTTCAGGATGTCGATCGGGAACCGCTCCAGGTAGCCGAGCGACGAGAAGCCGGTGCCGAAGTCGTCGATCGCCAGCCGCAGCCCCAGGGCCTTCAGCCGCGCCAGGGTGGCGCTGGTCCGCTCGGTGTCGCGGGCCATGATGCCCTCGGTGAGCTCCAGCACCAGCAGCCGCGGCGGCAGCCCGGTGGCCAGCAGGGCGGCGGCGACCCGCTCGACCAGGTCGGGCGCGTCCAGCTGGGCGGGGGACAGGTTGACCGACAGGACCAGCTCGCGGCCCTGGGGCAGGGTGGCCCGCCAGGCGGCCACCTGCCGGCACGCCTGCTCCAGCACCCAGTGGCCGATCGCGCCGATCAGGCCGGTCTCCTCGGCCAGCGGGATGAACTCGGCGGGCGGGACCAGCCCGCGGGTCGGGTGCCGCCAGCGCAGCAGCGCCTCCACGCCGGTGATCGTCCGCGAGTCCAGCGCCAGGATGGGCTGGTAGTGCACGACCAGCTCCCCGCGGGGCAGGGCGTGCTGCAGGTCGGCCTCCAGCGACCGGCGGTCGGCCGCCTCGGCGTGCATCCGCGGCTGGAACAGCTCCCAGGCGCCGGCGTGGCGCTGCTTGGCGTGGTACATGGCGACGTCGGCGTTGCGCAGCAGCGCGGCGGAGTCCAGCTGGCCGTCCTCGGTGGTGGCGATGCCGATGCTGACGCGGGCGGTGACCAGGTGGCCGTCGACCTCGATCGGCGGCGCGAGGGCGGCGGCGACCCGCTCGGCGGCCGCGACCGCCGTGGCGGTGCCGCCAGCGTCCTCCAGGACGATCGCGAACTCGTCGCCGCCGAGCCGCCCGACGGTGTCGACCGCGCGCACGCAGCCGCGGATCCGGTCGGCCACGCCGACCAGCACGTCGTCGCCGGCCTCGTGGCCGAGGGAGTCGTTGACCAGCTTGAAGCCGTCCATGTCCAGCAGCAGCAGCGCCGTCTGGGTGCCGTGGCGGCGGGTGCGGGCGATGGCGCGGTCCAGGCGGTCGTGCAGCAGCGCCCGGTTCGCCAGGCCGGTGAGGGAGTCGTGGAAGGCGCGCCTGGTCAGCTCCTCGGTGAGGGTCGCCGCCTCCAGGCCGAGCGCGACCTGGTCGGCGAGGGTCTGCAGCGAGCCGCGGACGTCGTCGGGCAGCGGCCGGTCGCTGGCGGCCACCAGCAGCCCGAGCCGGCCGGTGTTGGCGCGCAGCGGCAGCAGCAGCAGCCCGCCGGTCTTGGGGGTGAAGTCCACCGCGGCGGCCAGCTCGGCGGCGGCAAGCCGCTCGCCGTAGGCCGGCTGGTAACGCTCCAGTGCCTCCCGCAGCTCGGCGGGCAGCCCCGCCAGGCGGCCGGTGGCGCCCACCACCTCGGCGGCGCCGTCACCGGCGGCGGCGACGACCCGCTGGTCCGGCCCTGCCTCCATCGTCAGG
>DASQWY010000134.1:0-2877 GCA_035640005.1 Actinomycetes bacterium | reverse complement strand
CCTCGGCTTCCGGCACGCGCTCGGCCGCTTCCCCGCCCTGCGCGCGCGCTTCCGCCTGTTCGAGCTCGCCGGCGGGGGGATGCTGGTGGTGATCGGCCTGCTGCTGGTGACCGGCCTGTGGGACGCGCTGCTGACCCAGCTCAAGATCTGGTCCGGCTCGATCACCCTGCCCCTGTAGCCGAGGAAGAAGGTCCGAACGCGCGTGGCCGTCCAGCTCCGACCCTCCGGGACCGGCTCCCGGCCCGTCCGGGATCGGCTGGCCGGCGCGCGCCAGGCCTGGCGGGAGTTCCGCTCCATGCGGACGGCGCTGCTGCTGCTGCTCCTGCTGGCCGCCGCCTCCATCCTCGGCAGCCTGTTCCCGCAGCAGGGCATCTCGCCGCAGCGGGTCGCCCAGTACGCCGCCGACCACCCGGCGCTGTCCCGGCTGCTGGACCGCCTCGGCATCTTCGACGTCTTCGGCTCGGCCTGGTACATGGCGATCTACGTGGCGCTGCTGGTCGCGCTGGTCGGCTGCCTGGTCCCCAGGCTGCGAGCGTTCGCCCGCGTGGTCCGCTTGCGACCGCCTCGGGGCGGCCGCCTGGACCGCTACCGCAACCACGAGAGCTTCCAGGTGGCCGCCGGTCCCGAGGCGGTCGCCGCCGGCGCCAGGCGGGTGCTCCGGCGTCGCCGCTTCCGGGTCGCCGAGCACGACCCGGGCGAGGCGGCAGCGGTCCACCTGGCCGCCGAGAAGGGCTACCTGCGCGAGGCCGGCAGCCTGCTGTTCCACGTCTCGTTCCTGCTGCTGCTGCTCGGGCTGGCCTGGGGCAAGGGCTTCGGCTACCGCGGCCAGGCCACCATGGTGGAGGGCGACACCTGGGCCAACGCGCAGGTCGGCTACGACGTGTTCACCCCCGGCCGCTTCTTCGGGCCCGACCGGCTGGCCCCCTTCCAGCTGCGGCTGGACGACTTCGCCAACGACTTCTGGCCGGACGGGACGCCGCGCGAGTTCGCCTCCCGGGTCACCGCGCTGGACCTGGACGGGCACGTGCTGCAGTCGCAGCGGGTCGCGCCCAACCGGCCCATGACCGTCGACGGGGTGCGCGTGTTCCAGTCCGACTACGGCTACGCCCCGGTGGTCCGGGTGCGGGCCAAGGACGGCCGGCTGCTGGCCGGCGACCCGGTGCTGACCCGGCGCGACGCGGCCTCCGAGATCTCCACCGGCGCGATCAAGCTGCCCATGCTGCGACCCCAGGTCGGCTTGGAGCTGACCATGTTCACCGGGCTGCGCACCGCTCCCGACTGCCCGGACGGCCTGCCGTTCTGCAACGACCCGCGGCCGGTGCGGCCGGTGCTGGTGGTGCTGGCCTTCCAGGGCGACCTGCGGGCGTCGGCCGCGCAGAGCGTGTTCACCCTCGACCACGCACGGCTGCGGCCGCTCGGCGCCCGCCCGCTGCTGCTCGGCCTGGGGCAGGCCGGCAGGCTGCCGGACGGCACCGAGGTCCAGTTCGCCGGGCTCAAGCAGTACAGCGTGCTGACGCTCGCCCGCGACCCGGGGGTGCCGCTGGTGGCGGTGGGCGCCGGGCTGGTCCTGCTCGGCCTGCTGCCGTCGCTGTACGTGACCAGGCGCCGGGTCTGGCTGCGGGCCGCGCCGGCGGCCGGCGGCACCAGGGTCGAGCTGGCCGGGCTCGCCCTGCAGGGCAAGGCCGCCTTCGCCGACGAGTTCGCCGCCCTGGCCGCGGAGCTCGCCAGCGCCGCCGGGTCGCCCTCGGTGGCATCTGGCACTACTCTTGACCCGGTCCCGTAGGAGAAGGAGCGCGCGCCGATGTCCTCTGCCTCACTGGCCAACCTGTCCGAGACGCTGGCCTGGATGGCTGTGCTCAGCTACGTGGTGGCCGCGGTGCTGCTGGGCCTTGAGTTCGCCTACCGGATCCGCTGGACCGGGCTGGCCGGGGTGGCGGTGGCGACCGCCGGGCTGGCCGCCAACGTCGGCGCGGCGGTGACCAGGGGCCTGGCCGCGCACCGGGTGCCGTGGGGCAACATGTACGAGTTCTCGATCATGGTCGGGGTCGTCACCGTCACCGGCTTCCTGGTCTGGGTCGTCCGCAAGCCGGAGGTGCGCCCGCTCGGCATGTTCGTGCTGCTGCCCGCGGTGCTGGCGATCGCCCTGGCCGGGGTCGCCTTCCGCGTGCCCGCCGGGCCGCTGGTGCCCGCCCTGAACTCCGGCTGGATCAAGATCCACGTGGCGGCCGCCATCACCGGCTCCTCGATCCTCTGCCTGGCCTCGCTGTTCAGCGCCTTGTACCTGGTCAAGGACCACTTCGAGCGGCGCGACGCGCAGCCGGCCCCGCCGCTGGTGGCCGGCGGCGCCCGCACCGCCGACCGCGTCGAGGTCCGCGAGGCGATCGCCAGCTACCTGGAGGAGGAGGCGGCCCCGGCGGCGGATGGGCCCGCCGCGGCCCCGCCCCGGCGGGTCTGGGACCGGATGCCGGCGGCGCGGACCCTGGACGAGCTGGCCTACCGGACCACCGCGTTCGGCTTCCCCATCTGGACCTTCGCGATCATCGCCGGCGCCATCTGGGCGCAGTCGGCCTGGGGTCGCTACTGGGGATGGGACCCCAAGGAGACCTGGTCCTTCATCTCCTGGACGATCTACGCCGCCTACCTGCACGCCCGCGCCACCGCCGGCTGGCGGGGCCGCCGCGCCGCCGCCATCAGCCTGGTCGGCCTGGGCGCCCTGCTGTTCAACTTCTACGCGGTCAACACCTGGATCGTGGGGCTCCACTCCTACGCCAAGTGAGGCGGGCGGCGGGGACCTGGCGGCCCGCCCGAACGCGGACGCCCCCGGCTCTGTCGAGTCCGGGGGCGTCTGCGCCTGGCGCTCATCGCCGGGCGCGCGAG
>DASQWY010000133.1:0-5922 GCA_035640005.1 Actinomycetes bacterium | reverse complement strand
GCGAGCGCGGCGCCCGCCCACAGCCAGCCGGGCGCGACCCCGCCGAACCCGCTGGCCACCGCCAGGGCCAGCGCGGCGGCGTAGCTGGCGGCGGCCAGGGCGGCCGCCCGGCGGACCCCGAGCCGTGGCACCAGCCCGCGCACGCCGGTCGCCCGGTCGGCCTCCACGTCGGGCAGGGCGTCGGCCAGGTGCGCCGCCACCGCCGCCAGCGCGCCGATCGGCCAGGCCCACCACAGCACCGCCGGGAAGCGCCCGGCCGCCCCGTAGCCGAACAGCGGCACCAGCGGCAGCGCCACCGCGAACGGCAGCACGCTGGCGGCGGTGCCCTTCAGCCACAGGTCGTAGCCCCACGCGCAGGCCAGGCCGACCAGCGCCAGCGCCAGCACCGCCGGGCCGAGGGCCGCGCCGAAGCCGACCGAGGCCACGCCGGCCGCCACCGCCGCGGCCGCCACCGCCCGGCGGGAGATCGCGCCGGCCTGGATCGGCTTGCCGCGGCCGGCGGCGGCGTCGGCGGGCGCGTCGACCGCGTCGTTGAGGGCGCCGGCCGCGTACTGGTTGCAGGCCAGCAGCCCGGCCAGCAGGGCGAGCCGCCCGGGGCGCGGGTCGTGGCGGCCGGCGACCACGCCGAAGGCCAGGCCGACCACGACCACCGTGAACGCCGGCGCGGCGTGCAGCAGCTCCAGGTGGGTGGCGGGGTGCCAGGGGCCGCGGGCGGCCCGCGCTACTCGGACGGCTCCTCCGGCCGAGCCATCAGCGACAGGCGCGGCCGGTCCTGGCGGGTCACCCGCGGGTCCCAGCCCTCCGGCTCCGCCGCCGGCCGCCGCTCGCCGCCGCAGTCGCAGGCCGACGCCCGCACCCGGCCGCAGCGCTCGCAGACGACCCCCGCCTCGCGCTCCTCGCTCACCGCGCCCTCCCGGCTGCCGCATGCTGGTCCCGATTCCCCCGCCGGAGTCCAGAGTAGCGCTGCAATTGGATCACGCGGACGTTACGCCACCGCGGTAGCGAGTAGCATCCCGAAACGACAGCCGACCTGACCGTCCGGGAGCCGACCGTGGGACCGACGAGCCTGCTGTACCGCCTGTACGAGCGCCGGCTGGCGGCCGACCTGCGCCACCGCGGGGGCCTGCCGCGCCACGTCGGGGTGATCCTCGACGGCAACCGGCGCTGGGCGCGGGAGCTGGGGATGGCGCCGCCCGAGGGGCACCGCCGCGGCGCGGCGCAGATCGACCACCTGCTGGCGTGGGCGCGGGAGCTGGGCATCCCAGTGGTGACCCTGTGGCTGCTGTCGACCGAGAACCTGCTGCAGCGCCACCCCGACGAGGTCGCCGAGCTGCTGCAGATCATCGAGCGGAAGGTCACCCAGCTGGCCAGGGACGCCACCCCCGACGGCTACCGGGTGGTGCCGGTCGGCCAGCTCGACGCCCTGCCGGAGCGGACCCGCCGGGCGCTGGCCAGCGCCGAGGAGGTCTCCCGCGGCCACACCGGCGGGACCCTGCACGTGGCGGTCGGCTACGGCGGGCGCGAGGAGATCGCCGACGCGGTCCGCCGCCTGCTCGGCGAGTACGTCGACAAGGGCATGGAGCTGGCCGAGTCGGCCAGCCGGGTCACCCCCGACGAGATCGCGCGGCACCTGTACACCGCCGGGGTGCCCGACCCGGACCTGATCATCCGCACCTCCGGCGAGGTGCGGCTGTCCGGCTTCCTGCTGTGGCAGTCCGCGCACGCCGAGTACTACTTCGCCGACACCTACTGGCCCGACTTCCGTAAGGTGGACTTCCTGCGTGCCCTGCGGTCGTACGCGCAGCGGCAGCGGCGCTTCGGGAGGTGAGGGGTGGCGCGCAAGGACCGCGAGCGGGCCCGCAAGCGGCACGCGATCGAGCGGGCCCGCCGGGAGGCCGAGGTCTCCATCGACGCCGAGGAGGAGCGGCCGGCCGAGCGGGGCTCCCGCGGCCGCGCCGGCCGGGGCGGCCCGGCCTCCCGCCCGCGTGAGCGGCGGCCGGCCGGCGGCTCGGGCATGCCGATGCGCAAGATGGCCGTCGGCGACGTCGACCGGCGCGGCCGCGTCTACACCCGGCCGATGCTGCTGCACCCGCGGATCGCCATGTACATCTACTTCGTGGTCCTGGCGGTCGGGCTGGTCAGCCTGTTCCGGCCGGGGCTGCAGCCGCTCGGCTACGCCGCCTTCGCGCTCGGGATGCTGGTGATCGCCGACTCCAAGCCGACCTGGCGGCACGCCAGCCTGTACGTGGGCGCCTCGGTGCTGCTGGCCGCCGGCGCGGTGGTGCTGGCGGTCGCGCGGGTCCGTGCCTGACCCGTCCGCCTACCCCCGCCGGCACGCGGTCACCCGAGGCTTCACCCTGGGCGCCCCGCGCGGCTTCGCGGTCGCCGCCGGCGGCGACCGGGTCGCGTTCCTGCGCTCGGCCGGCGGCGACGACCCGGTCAACCGCCTGTGGGTCCTGGACCTGGACGAGGGGGACGAGCGGCTGGTCGCCGACCCGGCCGCGCTGCTGGGGGCCGGCTTCGAGGAGGCGCTGCCCGCCGCCGAGCGGGCCAGGCGGGAACGGGCGCGCGAGCGGTCGGGCGGGATCGTCGCCTTCGCCGCCGACCGGGACCTGACGGTGGCGACCTTCGCCCTGGGCGGGCGGCTGTTCGCCGCCGGGCTGGCCGCCGGCGGGGGGGTGCGCGAGCTGGCGGTGCGCGGGCCGGTGCTGGACCCGCGGCCCGACCCGACCGGCCGCCGGGTCGCCTTCGTCGCCGGCGGCGCGCTGCGGGTGGCCGGCCTGGCCGGCGCCGACCCGGACGCCGACCCGGACGCGGACGGGGACGAGGACGGTGAGCGGGAGCGGCCGCTCGCCGGCGGGCACGAGCGGGACGACCAGGAGGTCGGCTGGGGCCTGGCGGAGTTCGTGGCGGCCGAGGAGATGGGCCGCGACCGCGGCTTCTGGTGGGCGCCGGACGGGCGGCGGCTGGCGGTCGCGCGGGTCGACAACGGACCGGTCGGGACAGTGTGGCTGCACGACCCGGCCGCGCCGCAGGTGCCGCCGGCGCGGCTGCGCTACCCGGCCGCCGGCACCGCCAACGCCGACGTGCGGCTGTTCGTCGCCGACCTGGACGGCGGCCTGGTCGAGGTCGGCTGGGACCGGGCCGCCTTCCCGTACCTGGCGCAGGTGGTCTGGCGGGACGGCGCGCCGCTGACGCTGCTGGTGCAGTCGCGCGACCAGCGCGCGCTGCGGGTGCTGGCCGCCGACCCCGGCAGCGGCGACACCGCCGAGCTGGCCCGCGCGGCCGACCCGGCCTGGCTGGAGCTGGTGCCCGGGGTGCCGGCGTTCCTGGACGGCGGCCGGCTGGTGCTGACCGCCGACGACCCGGCCTGCGACACCCGCCGGCTCACCGTGGACGGCGAGCCGGTCACCCCGCCCGGCCTGCAGGTCGCCGAGGTGGTCGCCGCCGCCGGCGAGGAGGTGCTGCTGGCCGGCTCGGAGGAGCCGACCGAGGTGCACCTGTGGCGGGTGGTGCCCGGGTCGGCGCCGCACCGGCTGACCGCCGACCCCGGCCAGCACGCCGCCGTGGCCGCCGCCGGCACCGTGGTGGTGTCCAGCGCCGGCCTGGGCCACCACGGCACGCGCACCACCGTGCGGCGCGCCGGCCGCCCACCGGTCACCGTCCGCTCGCTGGCCGAGGAGCCGCCGCTCACCCCGCGGGTGCGGCTGCTGCGGCTCGGCCGGCGGGAGCTGCGGGCCGTTTTGCTGTTCTTTGAGGGCCCGCACGATCGCCCGCTGCCGGTGCTGCTGGACCCTTACGGCGGGCCGCACCACCGGCGGGTGCTGGCCAGCCGGGCCGGCTTCCTGGCCTCGCAGTGGTTCGCCGAGCAGGGGTTCGCGGTGCTGGTCGCCGACGGCCGCGGCACGCCCGGCCGCGGCCCGGCCTGGGAGCGGGCGGTCCGCGGCGACCTGGCCGGCCCCGCCCTCCAGGACCAGGTGGACGCGCTGGAGGCCGCCGCCGGCCACGCCGAGCTGGACCTCGGCCGGGTCGCCATCCGCGGCTGGTCGTTCGGCGGCTTCCTGGCCGCGTGCGCGGTGCTGCGCCGCCCCGACGTGTTCCACGCGGCGGTGGCGGGCGCTCCGGTCACCGACTGGCGCCTGTACGACACCCACTACACCGAGCGCTACCTCGGCCGGCCCGGCGAGGACCCCGGCGCCTACCGGCGCAGCTCGCTGCTGGCCTCCCCCGCCGAGCCGCGGCGGCCGCTGCTGCTGGTCCACGGGCTGGCCGACGACAACGTGCTGGCCGCCCACACGCTGCGCCTGTCCGCCCTGCTGCTGGCCGCCGGCCGCCCCCACGGCGTGCTGCCGCTGTCGGGCGTGACCCACCTGGCCGCCCAGGAGGCGGTCGCCGAGAACCTGCTGCACCTGCAGCTGGCGTTCCTGCGCACCGCGCTGGGGCTGCCGGAGCCGGTCAGCCGAGGGGGCGGTTGAGCAGGCGGCGTCCCTGGTCGGCGAAGCCGCGGCGGCGGTAGAAGCCGACCAGGTCGTGGGCCCGCTGGCCCTCCGGGGTCACGCACACCTCCAGCTGGGTGCCGCCGCGCGACCGGCACCAGCCGGCGGCCGCGTCGATGAGCCGCCCGGCGACGCCGGCGCCGCGGGCGCCAGGCAGCACGTACAGGTCCTCGAGCTCGCCTCCGAGGCCGTACTCGATCCCGAAACGGGTGGTGACCGTGGCCACGCCCACCGCCCGCCCGCCCCGCCAGGCCAGGAACACGGCGTTGGCCGGCTCGGTCAGGAAGGCGGCGACCCGCTCGCCGATGGTCGCGGCGGGCACCGCGAAGCCCTCCTCGGCGAAGAAGCGGACCAGCAGCCCGGTCACCGCGGCCGCCTGCTCCGGGCGCGCCGCCAGCACCCGCGGGGGCTCCTCCACGCTAGCCGGCCAGCTCGGCGAGGGTGCGGAGCTGGGCGAGGCGCTGCGGGTGGCTGGGGGCCTGCGGGGCGGCGATCAGGGTGCCGACGCCGGCCTCCCGGTAGGCGGCCAGCCGCTCGCGGACCCGGCCGGCCGGGCCGCACAGGGTGACAGCGTCGATCAGCTCCTCGGGCAGGGCCGCCGCGGCCGCCTCCCGGCGGCCCTCCAGGTAGTGCTCCTGCACCTCGGCCGCGGCGCGCTCGAAGCCGTAGCGGCGCACCAGGTCGTTGTAGAAGTTCTGCTGGCGGGAGCCCATGCCGCCGACGTACAGGGCCAGCAGCGGGCGCATCGTGTCCCTGGCCGCCTGCAGGTCCTCGCCGATCCGCACCTGCACGGTCGGGGCCACGTCGAAGCCGTCCAGGTCGCGGCCGGCCCTGGCCGCGCCGGCCCGCAGCTGCGCGCGGACCTCGGCGCCGTGGTCGGGGGCGTACAGGTAGCCGAGCAGGCCGTCGGCCAGCTCGGCGGCGAGCGCGGTGTTGCGCGGGCCCATCGCCGCCAGGTAGATCGGCAGCCGCTGCTGCACCGGGCCGATGGTCAGCTTGAGCGCTTTGCCCGGCCCGTCCGGCAGCGGCAGCTGCAGCGTCTCCCCCTGGTAGACGACCCGCTTGCGGGCCAGCGCCAGGCGCACCACCGCCAGGTAGTCGCGGGTGCGCTGCAGGGGCCGGTCGTAGCGCTGGCCGTGCCAGCCCTCGGCGACCTGCGGGCCGGACAGGCCCAGCCCCAGCCGGAAGCGGCCGCCGGACAGCTGGTCGAGGGTGGCCGCGGTCATGGCCGTCATGGCCGGGCTGCGGGCCGGCATCTGGAACACCGCCGACCCCAGGTGGATGCGGCCGGTCTGGGCGGCCAGCCAGGCCAGCACGGTGGCCGCGTCCGACCCGTAGGCCTCGGCCACCCAGGCCGAGTCGTAGCCCAGCCGCTCCGCCTCCCGGACCAGCTCCAGCTGCTCGCCGGCCGTGGTCCCGGCCCCGA
>DASQWY010000132.1:0-9928 GCA_035640005.1 Actinomycetes bacterium | reverse complement strand
CAGCGGCGGGTAGGCGGTCCAGGCGGCCGCGGCGGGGCCGCCGGCGACCAGGAAGCTGGACAGCACGATCAGGCTGCCGAACAGGTACAGCCAGTAGGAGAGGGCGTTGGCGCGGGGGAAGGCGACGTCGGCGGCGCCGATCTGCAGCGGCACCAGATAGTTGGCCAGCCCGGTGGAGACCTGCGCGGCGAACAGGAAGATCATCAGCGTCCCGTGCATGGTGAACACCTGGTTGTAGGTGTTCAGGCCCATCGTCTGCAGGCCGGGCCGGGCCAGCTCGGTGCGCACCAGCAGGGCGAGCAGCCCGCCGGCCAGGAAGATGAGGAACGACGTGAAGATGTAGAGCACGCCGATCCGCTTGTGGTCGACGGTGGTGATCCAGTCCACCAGCCCGGCCCGCTGCCCGTGGGCCTCGGGGAGGGCCGGGAGGGGAACCTCGGTGGTCGCCATGGTCGCGCTGGTCTCCTCAGAATCCCGGCTGCCCGGGGGCGCCCGTCCGCGCCGCCGTGGCCAGCCAGCTCTGGTACTCGCCCTGGCTCACGACCCGCACCCGGAACAGCATCTCGGCGTGGGCGAGCCCGCAGAACTGTGTGCACTGCCCGTGGTAGGTGCCGACCTTGTCGAAGGTGAGGTCGAACTCGTTGGTGACGCCGGGGATCGCCTGCCGCTTGAACAGCGTCCTCGGCACGTAGAAGGCGTGGACGACGTCGGCGGAGCGCAGCTTGATGTGGACCGGCTGGCCGACCGGCACGACCATCTCGGGGACGCTGCCGGGCCCGCCGACGACCTCGGCGGTGGAGCCCTCGTAGGCGAACCGCCAGCTCCACTGGAAGGCGGTCACGTCCACGGTCAACGCCGGCCGCGACACCGGCTTGTCCACCTGGTCCTGGGTGCGCAGGGTGAGCGCGAACAGGAACAGCACGATCAGCGTGGGGATCACGGTCCAGGTCAGCTCGAGCTTGTTGTTGCCGTGCACCTGCTTGGGCAGCTGGTCGTCGCGGCGCCGGTAGCGGAACACCGACCACAGCAGCAGCACCGACACCACCGTGAACACCACCGCGGCCAGCGCCAGGAACACGTTGTAGGCGTTGTAGATGGCCTTGCCCTGCTCGGTGACGCTGGTCGGGGCGCAGCCGGCGACCGCCAGCGGCAGGCCGGCCAGGACGAGCCGGGTGGCGGGCGCGCGTCGGGGCAGGATGGCCATCCTCGATGGTCGGTCGGGGCTCATAGCCTACCTTGTCAGCCGATGCCAAGCCCCGTCATCAGCGCCCGGGCGGTCAGGCCGAACACGAAGAACGCGCCCCAGGTGAAGAACAGGTGGTAAGGCGGCTTTTCCAGGCCGCGGGTGAACACGTGGCAGACGACCAGCACGACCGCGGGGAACACCGCCCCGTACAGGTAGTGCAGCAGCGGCCGCCGGTCCCCGGCCACCAGCAGCGCCAGCCCGGCCAGCAGCTGCAGCACCAGCAGCACCTGCAGGACCGCCAGCAGGCCCCAGTAGAGGCGGCCGGCGTCCCGCTTCAGCAGGAACAGGCCGACGCCCCACAGGAACAGCAGCCCCCAGCCCACGACGATCACGAAGCCCTCGATCCGGTGGAACTCGCCCATGCCACGCTCCGCTCGCCGCCGTCCACGGTCGGTCTGCCGAAGTCTGCCAGGCCTGGCCCGAATCCGCCCTCGGCGGAAGCGGTCGTCGCGCCGGCCGGCGATCGGGTACCGTGGCATCCCATGAGCACCGGCACCTTCACCGAGGCGTTCGACCGGCCGATCGACCCGGTCGACCGGCTGCTGCGGCGCCGGGTGATCCTGCTGTCCGGCCCGATCGACGCCGACCGCGCCGGCGACGTGATGGCCCGCCTGCTGTACCTGGAGGGCGAGGACCCCGAGGCGCCGATCGAGCTGCGCGTCAACTCGCCCGGCGGGGAGGTGCTGTCCGGCCTGGCGATCATCGACACCATCGCCCAGCTGCGCAGCCCGGTGGCGACCACCTGCGCGGGCATGGCCGCGTCGATGGCCTCGGTGCTGCTGGCCTGCGGCACCCGCGGGCGGCGGCGCGCCACCGCCAACGCGCGCGTGCTGATCCACCAGCCGTGGGCCGGCCAGTTCCAGGGCCAGGCGACCGACCTGGAGCGGGCCGCCGAGGAGATCCTGCGCCAGCGCGCCCGCATCGACGAGATCCTCGCCGCCGCGACCGGCCAGCCGGTGGAGCGCGTCCACCGCGACACCGAGCGCGACACCTGGTTCTCCGCCGAGCAGGCGCGCGACTACGGCCTGGTCGACGAGGTGCTCGGATGAGGCTGCGGGAGGCGCTCGGGGCGGCGCTGCGGCGGCGGCGGCTGGCCCAGCGCCGCACCCTGCGGGAGGTCGCGGCCGCCGCCGGGGTGTCGCTGACCTACCTGTCGGAGGTCGAGCGGGGCCGCAAGGAGGCCTCCTCCGAGGTGCTGGAGGCGGTCTGCGCCGCCCTGGACGTGGTCCTCGCCGACCTGCTGTTCGAGGTCGCCGGCACGCTGGCCGGCGCGAAGGTCGCCGCGCGCACCCGCGCGGTCGGGTTCCTGCCGCCGGCGGCGCCCGCGCCGGCGCCCGCCCCCGCGCCGATCGCCCCGGTCCTGGACCTGCGGGCCTTCGCGGGCCGCCGCAGCGCCTGAGCCCGAGCCCGGCCGGCCGGGTTTGCCGGGCGGCCGGCGGCGGAATGCTGCGTGCCGGGTCCACCGCCACCCGAGAGGATGCCCGCCCCGGTGCGCTACGTCGAAGCCTGCGGCCTGCGCGTGTCCGTGATCGGCCTGGGCGCCTGGCAGTTCGGCACGCCCGAGTGGGGCTGGGGCAGGCGCTACGGCCCGGCCGAGGCGCTGGCGATCGTCGAGCGCGCCAGGCAGCTCGGCATCACCCTGCTCGACACCGCCGAGGTGTACGGCCGCGGCGCCTCCGAGCAGGTCCTCGGCCGCGCCCTGGGCGCCCCCGGCGCCCGCGAGCAGGTGGTGCTGGCCAGCAAGGTCCTGCCGGTGTGGCCGACCGCCGCGCGGGTCAAGGCCGCCGCCCGCGGCAGCCTCGCCCGGCTCGGCACCGACCACCTCGACCTCTACCAGGTCCACTGGCCGAACCCGCTGGTGCCGCAGCGGTCGACCATGGCCGGCATGCGCACCCTGCTGGCGGGCGGGCTGATCCGCCACGTCGGGGTGAGCAACTACGGCCTGGCGCGCTGGCGCGCCGCCGAGGCCGCCCTCGGCGCGCCGGTCGTCTCCAACCAGGTCCGCTACAGCCTGCTCACCCGCCGGCCCGAGCGGGAGCTGCTGCCGTACGCCGCCCGCGCCGGCCGGCTGCTGATCGCCTACAGCCCGCTCGCCCAGGGGGTGCTGGCCGGCAGGTACACGGCCGCCACCGCGCCGGGCGGGGTGCGCGCCGGCAACCTGCTGTTCTCCGCCGAGAACCTGCGCCGGGCCGAGCCGGTGCTGGCCGCCCTGCGCGAGCTGGCCGCCGGCCACCAGGTCACCCCCGCGCAGGTCGCGCTGGCCTGGGTGGTCCACCACCCGGCGGTGGTGGCGATCCCGGGCGCCACCAGCGTCGCCCAGCTGGAGGCCAACGCGGCAGCCGGCGACCTGCTGCTGGCCGACGACGAGCTGGCGCTGCTGACCGCCGCCGCCGACGCCTTCCGCCGCGACACGGTCGGCAGCGCCGTGGCCGCCGCCGGCCGGCGCCTGCGCGGCGCTAGTAGCGGCCGGCGGGCTGACCGTCCCGCAGGCTGACCGGCAGCCGCAGCACCACCCGGGTGCCGCGGCCGGGGGCGGCGTCGATGGTCAGCCGGCCGCCGGCGGTCTCGATCCGCTCGGCCATCGACCGCAGCCCCAGGTGGCCGGTTGCCAGCGCCCGCCGCCTGGCCGCGCCCGGGTCGAAGCCGGCGCCGTCGTCGGCGATCTCCAGCGCCATCAGCGCCCCGTCCCGCTCCCGCGACGCCCGCACCCGCACCGTCGCCGCGCGGGCGTGCCTGGCGGCGTTGGCCAGCGCCTCCTGCGCCACCCGGAAGGCGACCGCCTCCAGGTCGCGGTCCAGCCGGTCGCCCAGCTCCCAGGCGACCTCGGTCGCCCAGCCGGTCCGCTCGGCCAGCTTGTCGAGCTGCTGGCGCAGCGCCGCCTCCAGCCCGGCGGTGTCCAGCAGCGGCGGCCGCAGGTCGAACAGGAAGGTGCGGGCCGCCCGCAGCCCCTGGTCGAGGTTCTCGCGCACCTGCACCAGGTGGCGGCGGACCGCGTCGGCGGCGGCCGGCTCCAGCCGGTCCAGCTGGTGGTCCAGCACCGACAGGTGCATGCGCGCGGCGGTCAGCGACTGGATGGCGTCGTCGTGCAGGTCGCCGGCCAGCCGCCGGCGCTCCTCCTCCTGGGCGGTGATCAGCTGGCGCAGCAGGTTGCGCCGGTCCCGCTCCACCCGCTCCAGGTCGGTGACGTCCACGGCCACGCTGACGACCCCGGAGATGCCGTGGTCGGGGTCGTGCAGCGGCCGGTAGTGGACGTCGAAGACCCGCTCGCCGACCGGCCGCTTGGCGCTGAACCCCTCCCCGGCCAGCAGCCGCTTCAGCTCGGCGGCGCCCTCGCGCTCGTCGCCGCGCAGCGCCACGTAGGTGCGCCCGACCCGCTCGGCCGGGCTGATGCCGAGCTTCTCGAACGCGCGGCCCTCCGAGAAGGTGCAGACCCCGTCGCGGTCGTACACCGACAGCACGATCGGCGCCTCCGCCACCACCGAGCGCAGCCACAGCTCGCTGACCCGCAACGCCCTGGCGGCCTGCTTGCGCTCGGTCAGGTCCTGCACCTGGCCGAGGAAGCCGACCGGCTCGCCGTCCGGGTCGCGCAGCACGGTGACGTCGACGCCGACCTCCAGCTCGGCGCCGTCGCGCCGCTGGCAGCGCCGCTCCAGGTGGAAGGTGGAGCCCCGCCCGGCGGCCCGCGCGGCGGTCCGCCCGGCGCCGCCGGCGGCGGGGTCGGGGGCGCCGACCAGCTCCTGGGGGGTGGCGCCGAGCAGCTCGGCGGCGGTCCTCGACAGCAGCTCCTGCTCGCCGCGGCCGAGCAGCCGGCACAGCGCGTGGTTGACCCGCAGGAAGCGGCCGTCCAGGTCGACCAGGGCCATGCCGATGGTGGCCTGGTCGAAGCCGAGGCCGAGGTGCTCGGCCGGCCGGCCGGCCCGCCCGACTCCGCGTTGCTCCGCGCCCATCCTCCCCCCCTCGGCCGCGCGACCCTCGGCGCTCGACCGTCACCACGCAGAGTGACGAATGAGCAGTTAGGAAAGTTTAGCGGGTTCTGTGGTCTGGTGACCACCGAGCGCATCCTCGCCCTTGCGACCCCGCCGCGGCAACCCGGCCCGGCGCCACCCGCCGGGCGGCGCCGTTACCATGGCGGCAACGCGTCCTGGAGCCAGTCCCATGCCCGACACCGGAGCCCGACCGCCCGCCCCGCCGCGATGAGCCGCGCAGCCGAGCTCATCCTCTCGCTGCACGGCTGGGTGGCCCTGCTGGTGGTGTTCCTGCTGCCCGCCCTGGAGGCGTCGGCGTTCGTCGGCATCCTGTTCCCGGGCGAGATCGCGGTGATCCTCGGCGGCGTGCTCGCCTTCCAGGGCCGCGTCGGCCTGGCCGCCGTGATCGCCGCCGCGGTCAGCGGCGCGGTGCTCGGCGACAGCATCGGCTACGCGGTCGGCAAGCGCTGGGGCCGGCGCATGCTGGAGGCCTCCGCCGGCCGGCTGCGGCTGATCAAGCCGCAGCACCTGGACCGGGCCGAACGGTTCCTGGCCCAGCACGGCGGCAAGGCGGTGTTCCTCGGCCGCTGGACGGCGGCGCTGCGGGTGCTGATCCCCGGGCTGGCCGGCATGTCGCGCGTCCGGTACCGCACCTTCCTGCTGTACAACCTGCTCGGCGGGGCGCTGTGGGCGACCGCGTTCGTGCTGCTCGGCTACGTCGGCGGCGAGGGCTGGCGCACCGTCGAGTCGATCGCCAAGCGCGCCAGCCTGGTGCTGCTGCTGCTGGTGCTGATCGTCGGCGCGGTGGTGCTGCTGGCCCGCTGGGTGGTCGACCACCCCGAACGGGTCCGTGCCGCCGTCGACCGGCAGCTGGCGCGGCCGCTGGTGGCGCGGCTACGCGCCCGCTACCAGGGCCAGCTCGCCTTCCTGGCCCGGCGCCTGCGGCCGCAGGGCGCGCTCGGCCTGTCGCTCACCCTTGGCCTGGTCGGCGTGGTGCTGGCCGGCTGGGCGTTCGGCGCGGTGCTGCAGGACGTGCTCGCCCACGAGCAGCTCACCCGGGTCGACGCGACCGTGCAGAGGTTCTTCCACACCCACCGGGAGGCGTGGCTGACCGCCCTGCTGCACGCCGCCGCCGGGCTCGGCGCGGCCCGGCTGCTGCTGCCGCTGGTGCTGCTGGCCGGGGTCGGCTGGGGCCTGCGCGGCCGCAGCTGGCGGCCGCTGGCGGTGCTGCTGGCCGCCGTCGGCGGCGCCGAGCTGCTGGTCGCCCTGGTCAAGCAGCTGGTCGAGCGGCCGCGGCCGCCGCTGGCCGAGGCGGCCGCCAACGCCGCCGGGTTCGCCTTCCCCTCCGGGCACGCCACCGCCGCCACCGCCGCGTTCGGCGCGCTGGCCGCGCTGCTGGTGGCCTCCGCCGGGTCATGGGCCCGCGGGGTGGTCGCCTGGGCGGCCGCCACCCTGGTGGTGCTGGTGGTCGGCTTCAGCCAGGTCTACCTGGGCACCAACTGGCTGTCGGACGTGCTCGGCGGGGTCGCCCTCGGCGGCCTGTGGCTGCTGGTGCTGCTGACCGCCGTCCGCGCCCTGGCCGGCGTGCTGCCCCACCCACCCGCGGCGGCCGCCCGGGCGGAACGCGGGCGCGCTCAGCCGAGCCGGGCGGCGACCTCGGGCCGCAGCCGGCCCCGCTCGTCCAGGTAGTCGCGCCACGACCTGGCCGGCCGCCAGCCGAGCAGCCGCTCGGCCTTGGCGCAGGAGATGCCGGAGGCGTCCTCGCGGGGCAGCTCCCGCAGCCGCACCCGGTCGCCGTGGAAGCGGCGCACCAGCTCCGCCAGCGGCCTGCCGGTCGAGTTGTCGGCGGCGGCGACGTAGCAGACCTCGTGGCCGGGCGTGTCCACCTCCACCGCCAGGCGGATCGCCGCGGCCAGGTCCTCGACGTCCACGTAGCTCCAGAAGCTCGGCGACGGGCCCGGCTCGCGCACCTCCGGGCCGAGGTTGCGCTCGTAGTTGCCGGCCCACTGCACCCAGGAGGGCCGCAGCGACACGCCGCGCAGGTCCGAGCGGCGCACGGCCGCGTCCACCAGCTGCTCGCCGAAGTGCTTGCTGAGCGCGTAGGGGTCCTGCGGCGCCACCGGGTGGTCCTCGTCGATCGGGCAGTAGTCGGCCAGGAACGGCCGCTCGGCGAAGGCGAACCCCGGCACCGTCTCCGAGGAGATGTTCACGAAGCGGCGCACGCCGAGCCGGACGGCCGCCTCCAGCAGGTTGAAGGTGGCCATCAGGTTGTTGCCGAACACCACCTGCGGCGGGTTGTGCTGGGGGTCGGGGATGGCGGCGGCGTGCACCACCGCCTCGGCCCCGCGGACCACCGCGAACGCGTGGCCGGCGTCGGTCAGCTCGGCCTGCAGGTAGGCGGGCTCGCCCGCCACCGCGCGCTCGAAGCTCGCCCGGGCCAGGTCGGTGGCGACCAGCTCGTGCCCGGCCGCCGCCAGCGCCGCCACTGCCGCCCGCCCGACCTTGCCCAGCGCCCCGGTGACCACGACCTTCATGCCCTGACCTCCCCGCTCGCCGACCCGCGCAGCCTAGCCCAGGACGCCACCTGGGACTCCCGGCCGGCGCCGGAAGTCAAGGGTTGATCTCGCCGCCGGGCCGGCCCAGCATGGAGCTCGCAGCACCCCTCCACCCCCTGAAGTCGCAGGTGGCGGCCATGACGTCGAGGACACAGCGCGGCCGCGCGGCGAGGCAGTTACCCGCCGCCGTCTGACCGCTGACCGCGCTGCCGACGCGGCGCCTCGCCCCCGAGCACGAAGCCGCCGGCACGGCCGCGGCCGCGCGCAGACCCGACCCATCACGTTCACCCCCCGTCCGCCGGCGCGGCCGGCGGCTCCGACCGAGGAGACCCCCGATGAGCATGACCATCCGCCGGCGCGCCCGGCTGGAGGCGGCCGGCCGCGCGCCCGGCGGGCGGCGCCGCCCCGGCCTGGCCGCCGTGATCGCCTGCTACCTGGCCGGCGCCTTCCTGCTGCTGGCGCTCGCCTACGCGCTGGCGCCGCACCCGGCCGCGCCGCCCGGCCCGGTGTCGACCTGGGACTACCAGCGCGAGGTGGTCGCGCTGGACGGCGGCGGCGGCCTGAACGCCTACGCCCGCCAGACCCTGCGGGCCACCGCCTGGCTGACCCGCGGCGCGATCGAGCGGCAGCGGGACGTGCACCGGCTGAGCGCGCTCGACCTGCTCGCCGGGGCGCCGGCCGCCCGCCGGGTGGCCGCCTGGCGGCAGGCGCACCGGCTGCCGCTGGAGGGGGCGACCCTGGTCGCGGTGCTGGCGCTGGCCGGCTGGGGCGCCTGGCGGCGGCGGCCGGGCCGCAGCTGGCTGGTGGCGCTGCTGGTGGTGCTCGGCGCCACCCTGCTGCTCACCCAGCCGCAGGCCGCCACCCGGCTGGCCGGCCAGGCCGGCGTGGAGGTCCCCAACCTGGTGCTGCGCGCCGGGGTCGCCGGCGACCCCAACGCCGAGGTCGCCCGCGCCGGCGGCGCCGAGCCCGCCGAGCGGACGGTCGCCGGCCGCTACTGGACCGCGTTCGTGGCCGAGCCGCTGTCGCGGCTGCAGACCGGCACCACCGTGCTGGCCAGCGCGCCGCCCACCGGCAAGCCGGGCCTGCTCGCCGGCCTGCGCGGCCGGGTGCGGGCGGTGGGGGACTGGGCGGTCGGCCGCCACGGGCTGGAGCGGGCGGTGATCGCCACCCTGGCCCTCACCTACGTGCTGCCGTCGGCGCTGCTGCTGGTGGCGCTGGCGATGCTGGCCGCCTGCGCGCAGGCGCTGGTGTGGCTGCTGCTGGTGGCCGCGCCGCTGCTGGCGCCGCTGGCCGCCGACCCGCGCCGGCGGCGCCCGCTGCTGCGCTACTGGCTGCTGCCGCTGGCCGCCGCGGCCGGGCTGCTGGCGGCCGCCGGGCTCGGCGCGCTGCTGGTGGCCCGCGCGGCCGAGCTGCTGCACGCGGCCGACGCCGAGGCGGGGCTGCTGCTGGCCGGCTCGACCGTGCCGGTGCTGGCCGCCGCCCTGGCCGTCCGCCGGCTGGTCCGCCGCTGGCGCGGCCGGCCGCGGGTGATCGTGCTGCGGGGAGGTGTGGCGTGATGCTGCGCGCCGGAGCTGCCGACGCGGCCGGCCGACTCGGCCGGCTGCTGGACCGGCTGGCGCGGCGCCTGGCCGCGCCGCCCCCGGCCCGGCGCCGCCGCGGCCGCGGCCGTCCCGGGCTGGGTCGGGCGCGGCGGGCGCTCGCCCGTGCCGCCCGCAGCGAGCGGGGCCGCTGGGCCGGCCGGGTGGCGGTGCTGGCCGCGGCCGCGGCCGTGCTGGTGGTGGTCCTGTACGGGCACGGGGAGCTGCCGCGGGCGGCGGCCCGGCCGGCGCCCGTGGCCGGCCGCACCAGTGGCGGGCGGGTGGGGGAGCGGCCGCCGGCCCGCCCGGCCCGCCCCCGGCCGGCGCCGTCGACGCCGGCCTCGGCGGCCCGGCCCGCCGAGGCCGCCGCGGCCTGGTACGCCGGCGTCCACCACCTGCGGCCGGGCAGCGTGCGCGCGCTGCAGCAGGACCGGCGCTCGGCCACTGAGGTGCGGGTGCTGGTGCTGGCCAAGGGGCCCGGCGGCCGGCTGGACACCGCGCTGGTGCGGGTCCGCCGCGGCCCGCGCGGCTGGGCCGTCCCGGCCGGCGGCGCGCCGGCCACAGCGCCGGGGCGCGCGGCGCGGC
>DASQWY010000131.1:0-5344 GCA_035640005.1 Actinomycetes bacterium | reverse complement strand
TCGCGGCGCAGCGCCATGAACATCCGCGGCATCACCGGGAAGTTGAACGCCATGTGGCACTCGTCGCCCTCGCCGAAGTAGGGGACGACGTCGGGCGGCCACTGGTTGGCCTCGGCCAGCAGCACCCGGTTGGGGTACTTGTCGTCCACCTCCTTGCGGACCAGCTTGAGGAAGTCGTGGGTCTCGGGCAGGTTCTCGCAGTTGGTCCCCTCACGTTCGAACAGGTAGGGGACCGCGTCCAGCCGGAAGCCGTCCAGGCCCATGTCGAGCCAGAAGCGGAGCACTTCCAGCATGGCGTCCTGGACCTCGGGGTTGTCGTAGTTGAGGTCGGGCTGGTGGGAGAAGAAGCGGTGCCAGTAGAACGCCTGCGCCTCGTGGTCCCAGGTCCAGTTGGAGCTCTCGGTGTCGACGAAGATGATGCGCGCGTCCTTGTACCGCTGGTCGCTGTCGGACCACACGTACCAGTCGCGCTTGGCGGAACCGGGCCTGCGCGACTCCTGGAACCAGGGGTGCTGGTCGGAGGTGTGGTTCATCACCAGGTCGGCGATCACCCGGATGCCGCGGGCGTGGGCGGCCTCCAGGAACTCGTAGAAGTCGCCGAGGGTGCCGTAGTCGGGCAGGACCGAGAAGTAGTCGGCCACGTCGTAGCCGCCGTCGCGCAGCGGCGACGGGAAGATCGGCAGCAGCCAGATGCAGTCGATGCCGAGCCACTGCAGGTAGTCCAGCCGCTCGCTGAGCCCGCGGAAGTCGCCCTGCCCGTCGCCGTTGCCGTCCTGGAAGCCGCGTACGTACAGCTCGTAGAACACGGCCGTCTTGTACCAGATCGGGTCGTCCTGCATCGCCTTCCTTGCTCCTCAACCTGCTGCTCGCCAGCTAACGCTGCGCGAACGCCACCGCCGCTGGCAAGTTTTGGCCCAAGCGCGCGCCCATAATCCACCGTAGACCCATCGGTGCCCGCAAGGTCCCGCTCGCAGCAAATCTCGGCCGGCCGCGGGCCCCGGTTGAGCGGCGCCCGCGGGAGGCCGGGGAGCGGAGAGGTCAGCGCAGGGTGCGCGTGTGGCGGCGCAGCTCGTCGCGCAGCGCGGCGGTCCCGCCCGCCTGCGGCGCGCTGGTCGGCCCGGGCGCGCCGGCGCGGACGGCTTCGAGCTGGGCGGCGAACGCCAGGCCCAGGTACAGGGCGAGGGAGGTCAGGAAGGTCCACACCAGGATCGCCATGAGCCCGGTGAGCGGGCCGTAGGTGCGGCCCAGGTTCGAGCCGGCCACGCTCAGGTACAGGGCGAGCAGCCCGGTGAACACGAACCACAGCGCCACGGCCATGCCCGAGCCGACCGCCAGCCACGACGGCGCCGGCTGGTGCCGGCGCGGCGCGGCGCGGAACAGCAGCGCGAACGCCCCCACCGCCAGGGCGATGCTGAGCGGCCAGCGCAGCACCGCCCAGAGCCCGCCCAGCACCCCCGACAGCCCGGCGCCCTTGGCGATGTCGCTGCCGGCGACGACCAGCACCAGCGCCAGGACCGACAGCACCCCGGCCGAGATCGCCAGCAGGAACGCGTTCCCGTACTTGTGGGCGGTGGGCCGGTCCTGCTCGATCCCGTAGATGCGGTTGGCGCCCCGTTCGATCTGGCCCATCGCGAAGGTGGCCGAGGCGAGCGCGGCGATCAGGCCGAACAGCAGCGCGGCGGAGGCGCCGCCGCTCCCGCTCCTGGCGCCCTGGCGGAACGCCTGGGTGACGATGTCGCCGGCGGGCCCGGGGGCCAGCCGGGTGACGGTGTCGTGGACGATCTGGCGGACCTTGCCGGCCCCCAGCGCCGTGGCCAGGCCGACGGTGCCGATCAGGGCCGGCACCAGGGTGAGCATGACCTGGTAGGCGAGGGCGCGGGCGTGGCTGAACCCGTCGGCGGCACGGAAGCGGCGGAGCGAGTCCTTCGCCAGCCTGCCCCAGCCGGTCTGGCGGAGCGTCTGCAGGGCGTCGTCGCCCTCCAGCTCGTGGGTCTCCGGCACGTAGGTGGCGGTGCTCATCAGGACCTCCCGTTCCGTTCGTCCGGTACGCACAGGGTCAGGGCGGCGGGCACGACCTCGACCGCCATGCGGGTGCTCGGCTCCGCGGGCTCGCCGTCCCGCTGGACCGGCTGCGGGGTGCGGCAGCGGACCTCGACCCGCCGGGCCCGGTGCGGCTCCAGCTCCGGGTCGCCCGGGCGCCGCCGCAGCAGCACGCCCGCGGCCAGCCGGAGCCAGCCGGCCAGGCTGCGGGTCCGCAGCACCGCCACGTCCAGCTGGCCGTCGTCGGGCGCCGCGTCGGGCAGCACCGGCAGGCCGCCCTGCAGCCGGCCGAGGTTGCCGACCAGCACGCCCTGGCCGACCCGCGAGAACGGCGGCCGGTCGTCCAGCCGCAGCTCGAAGCGGGCGCTGGCGCGGCGCAGGTTGCGCAGGCCGCTCAGCACGTAGGCGAGGGCGCCGACGCGGGCCTTCAGCCCGGGGTCGGCGTCGCGCAGCATGGCGGCGTCGAAGCCCATGCCGGCCATGACCACGAAGCGGTCGTCGCCGAGGGCGCCCACGTCCAGGCGCCGCCGCCGCCCCCGCAGGGCGGTCCGGACCGCGCCGTCCAGGTCGGCCGGCAGGTCGAGGTTGGTGGCCAGCAGGTTGCCGGTCCCGCGGGGCAGCAGCGCCAGCGGCACGCCGCTGCCGGCCAGGGCGGACGCGCAGGCCATCACCGTGCCGTCCCCGCCGCACACCATCACCAGGTCGACGCCGGCCCGCAGGGCGCGGCGGACCAGGCCCTGGCCCGGGTCGTCGGGGGTGGTCTCCAGCCAGCGGACCCGCAGCCCGGCAGCGGCCAGCGCGTCGCGGACCTCCGCGGCCAGGGCGGGCGCCGCGTCCCGATCCTCGGCCGCGGCCGGGTTGAACACCAGCGCCACCCGGCGGGGGAGCGCCGCCGGTGGCGGTCCCGCCGGCACGGCCGGCACGGCCTGCCGCTCAGCCATGGCGGAGGGCGCTCCCCCTGCCGGTCCAGGCGGGCCGCCGCGTCCCGCGGGCAAGCAGGCGCTGGTGGAGCACGCCCAGGCGGATGCCGCGCAGGCTGGCCAGCAGCCAGACCACGCCGAGCAGCGCCCCGGCGAGCACGTCGCTGGTGAAGTGCATCCCCCGGTACACCCGGGCGAGGGCGACCGCCAGCGGGACGAGCACGGCGAGCGCGGTGAACAGCCCCCTGACCAGGGCCGAGCGGGCGTGCTGGCGGGCCAGCACGGCCAGGGTCCCGTACATGACGATGGCGGCCGCGGTGTGCCCGGAGGGGAAGCTCGAGGTCGGCGGAGCCTGGTCGAGGTGGCCGACGGGCGGCCTCGGCCGGTCGACCAGCAGGGTGACCAGCAGGAACACGCCGACCTCGCCGGCGACGGCCACGGCGACCAGCAGCGGCTCGCGCCAGCGGCGCCAGGCCAGCGCGGACACGGCGGCGGTGACCACCGCCAGGACGGTGATGGTGAGCGTCTCGGAGAGGTCGGTGGTCCAGTGGCTGACGTCGTTCAGGTCGCGGGTGCGGCGCGCGGCCAGCCAGCGGCTCACCCCGGCGTCGGCGCGGCCGACCGCGTCGTGGCTGGCCACCTTGGCCAGCAGCAGGCCGAGGCCGACCAGCACGAGCAGCAGCAGCACCGCCACCCCCGCCAGGTACAGGGCGGAGGGCACGCCCGCCCGCAGCCGCCGCCAGCGCGCCGCCAGGGCCGCCTCGCGGCCGGCCGGCGGCGGGTCCAGCGGCCCCCTGGCCGCCATCGACATGGGCGCTCCTCCGGTGTCGACGAACCTCCCCGCTCGGGGTTGGCAGCCAGCCGGGCCAGCAAACTATTCTCTGATGCTTGCTCGGCCGGCTCGCCGGGAACCCGCCAGCCGACCGCCCGAGGAGGAGCCGACGATGGCCGAAGCGCGCCGGTGGCGTCGGGCCGCCGCTCTCGGCGGAGCCGGCCTGGCCGGCCTGTACGCCTTCGAGGCCGCCCAGTACCGCCGCACCGCCGCCAAGGGGTTCGAGCTGCGGGACCCGCCCGCCCCGGGAACCCCCGGCTTCGCCCGCCTGGTGGAGGCGCTCACGGTCGCGCCGCTGCGCCAGGGCAACCGGGTGCGGGTCCTGCGCAACGGCAAGGAGATCTTCCCGGCGATGCTGGAGGCGATCCGCTCGGCACGCGCCACCATCGACTTCGCCACCTACGTGTACTGGACCGGCCGGATCGCACCCGAGTTCGCCCACGCGCTGGCCGACCGGGCCAGGGCGGGCGTCGAGGTCAACGTGCTGCTCGACGCCGTCGGAGCCGCCAGGATGGACCGGGCCCTGGTGGAGCTGCTGGAGCGGGCCGGCGCCACCGTGGCCTGGTTCCGGCCGCCGAAGTGGTACACGCTGCACAAGCTGAACAACCGCACCCACCGCAAGATCCTGGTGGTCGACGGGCGGGTCGGCTTCACCGGCGGGGTCGGCATCGCCGAGGAGTGGACGGGCGACTGCGAGGACCCCGAGCACTGGCGCGACACCCACGTGCGGGTGGAGGGACCGGCCGTCCGCGACCTGCTCGGCGGGTTCCTGGACAACTGGGCGGAGGCGACCCATTGCATCCTGTCGGGCCCCGGCCAGCTGCCGGACGTGCGCGGCTTCGACGACGGCGTCCAGGTCCAGGTGACCAGGAGCACGGCGGAGAAGGGCTCGACCGACGCCGAGCAGCTGTTCTACGCCGCCATCGCCTGCGCCAGGAAGCGGATCTGGGTGACCACCGCCTACTTCGCGCCCCGCCGCGCCTTCGTCGACGCCCTCTGCGACGCGGTCCGGCGCGGGGTCGACGTCCGCGTGCTCACCAACGGCCCGCACATCGACCGGCAGGCCGTGCGCCACGCCGGGCGCCGCTGCTACGAGCCGCTGCTCCGCTGCGGGGTGCGGCTGTTCGAGTACCAGCGCACCATGCTGCACGCCAAGACCCTGATCGTGGACGCGGACTGGGCGAGCGTCGGGTCGATCAACTTCGACAACCGCTCGTTCGCCCTCAACGACGAGCTCAACCTGTCGCTGCAGGACCAGGCGGTCACCGGCGAGCTGGAGAAGCACTTCCTGGCCGACCTCGACGACGCCCGCGAGCTGGACCTGGCCGGCTGGCGCGCCCGCCCCGCGACCGCCCGGGCGCGGGAGCTGGCCAGCGCCCTGGCCCGCCGGGAGCTGTAGTGCGGCCTGGCTGGGCCCTCGGCCCGGCGACCAGCCTGGTCCTGCTCGCCGGCGTGCTGGCGGCGCTGCTGGCCGCGGCCGGCGCGCTGGTCGCCGGCCACCCGCGGCGCCGACGGCGGGCCAGCGACCAGGTCGCCGAGCGGCTGGCCCGCC
>DASQWY010000130.1:0-2477 GCA_035640005.1 Actinomycetes bacterium | reverse complement strand
CGGCGCCGAAGCCGATCACGTCCTCGCCGGCGGCCTTGAGCGCCTTGGCCTTGGCGTCGATCGCCAGGGTGGCCGACTCGGCGATGGCGCCGACGCGCCCCGAGATCCTCGCCATGCGCTGCTCGCCTCCCAGGGAAACGGTGGCCGGCCAGCGGCTAGCATAGGCCGCATGACCGACGATCCTTCCACCCCGACCCTACCGGCCGGGCTGCGGCCGCGCGACGGGCGGTTCGGCTCCGGCCCGTCCAAGGTCCGCCCCGAGGCGGTCGCCGCGCTGGCCGCCGCCGCCCCCTCCTTCCTCGGCACCAGCCACCGCCAGGCGGGCGTCCGCCAGCTGGTCGGGCGGGTGCGCGCCGGCCTGGCCGAGCTGTTCGCCCTGCCCGCCGGCTACGAGGTCGCCCTCGGCAACGGCGGCTCCACCCTGTTCTGGGACCTGGCCACCTTCTCGCTGATCGAGCGGCGCAGCCAGCACCTGGTGTTCGGCGAGTTCTCCGGCAAGTTCGCCACCGCCGCCGGCGCCGCCCCCCACCTGCGGGAGCCGGAGGTGATCGCCGCCCCGGTCGGCACCCACCCGCGGCCGCGGCCCAGCGCGGACGTCGACCTGTACGCCCTCACCCACAACGAGACCTCCACCGGGGTCGCCATGCCGGTGCGCCGCCCACCGGGCGCGGACGGCCTGGTCTGCGTGGACGCCACCTCCGCGGCCGGTGGCCTGGAGGTCGACCCGCGCGAGTTCGACGCCTACTACTTCGCGCCGCAGAAGGCGTTCGGCTCCGACGGCGGCCTGTGGCTGGCGCTGCTGTCGCCGGCGGCGGTCGAGCGGGCGGCGCGCCTGGCCGCGTCCGGCCGCTCCATCCCGGCCATGCTCGACCTGCACCTGGCGATCGAGAGCTCGCGGGCCGACCAGACCGACAACACCCCGGCGCTGGCGACCCTGTTCCTGCTCGCCGACCAGCTCGACTGGCTGGCGGCGCAGGGCGGCCTGCCGTGGGCGACCAAACGCTGCGACGAGTCGGCGGCGGTCGTCTACGGCTGGGCGGAGGCGAGCGCCTACGCGACCCCGTTCGTGGCCGACCCGGCCATGCGCAGCCACACCGTCGCCACCGTCGACCTCGACCCCGCCGTCGACGCCGCCGCCGTGTCGCGCGCGCTGCGCGCCAACGGCATCGTTGACACCGAGCCGTACCGGAAGCTCGGGCGCAACCAGCTGCGGTTCGGGATGTATCCGGCGATCGACCCGGGCGACCTGGAAGCGCTCACGCGGTGCGTAGACTGGCTGGTGGAGCGCCTGTAGCGCCCTACAGGTGCACCACCGGACAGGTCAGCGTCCTGGTGATCCCGTCGACCGCCTGCACCCGGGCGACCACCAGCTTGCCCAAGTCGTCCACGTTGCGCGCCTCGGCGCGCACGATCACGTCGTAGGGGCCGGTGACGTCCTCGGCCTGCTGGACACCCTTGATGTCGGCGATCTCCTTGGCGACCTGCGCCGCCTTGCCGACCTCGGTCTGGATGAGGATGTACGCGGTGACCACGAGCACCGACCTCCTTACGATCGACGCCGCCGGGCGCCGGCCTGCCGGCTTCGCCCCGCCGCCGAGCTGGTGCGGTCCCGAGTCGATCCCTGGCTGCTCGGGCCGAAAGGTCTGCGCATGGTACACGCGGCCAGCAGGCATGCCAAGGATCGATCCGTACGAACCGGCCGATGATTTCACGAGGGAGCAAGCACAGGCTATCCTGAACTGATGCCCGACGCCACGACACGTCGAGCGGGGGTGGCCCGTGGGGCGGCAGCGGCGGTTCAGCGACCGGGGCGAGGCCGGCGAGCGGCTGGCCGAGGTCCTGGTCGGCCGCGTCCAGGGCCCCGCGACCGTGCTGGCGATTCCCAGGGGCGGGGTGCTGGTGGCGGCGGTGGTCGCCGACCGGCTCGGCGCCCCGCTGGACGTGGTGGTGCCCCGCAAGCTCGGCGCCCCCGGCAACCCGGAGCTGGCGGTCGGCGCGGTGGCCGACGGCGTCCAGGCGGTCGACGCCGAGGCGGTCGCGCGGCTGGGCATCGACCCGGACGCCCTCCGCGCCGAGGTCGCCAGGCAGACCGCCGAGGTGGCCAGGCGGACCGCCGCCTACCGGGCCGGCCGCCCGCCCCTGGACCTGACGGGCCGCACCGCGGTGCTGGTCGACGACGGCGTCGCCACCGGCTGGACGGCGCTGGCGGCGGCGCGCCGCTGCCGCCGCGCCGGCGCGGCCCGCGTGCTGCTGGCCGTGCCGGTCGGGCCGGCCGGGCTGGGGGCGCGGCTGGGCGCCGCCGTCGACGAGACGGTCGTGCTGCACACCCCCGAGCCGTACCTGGCGGTCGGCCAGGGCTACCTGCGCTTCCCGCAGGTGGGCGACGCCGAGGTGCTGCGCTGCCTGGAGGAGGCGGCACGCGGGGTCGGCCAGCCCGGCGGCGGGTACAACCCCGGACGCTAGACTGGAGACCGAGC
>DASQWY010000129.1:0-6397 GCA_035640005.1 Actinomycetes bacterium | reverse complement strand
CGAAGGCCAAGGCCCGCCGATCGTGTTGTTCCACGGCAACCCGACCTGGAGCTTCCTGTATCGAGGGATCGTGGCGCGACTCCGGGATCGGTTCCGAACGGTGGCCGTGGACTACCCGGGCTTCGGACTCTCCGAGCGCCCCGCCGGCTACACCTACACGCCTGGTGAGCACGCGACGGTGATCGGTGAGCTGGTCGACCATCTCGAGCTGGAGGGCTTTGTGACCATGGGCCAGGACTGGGGTGGCCCGATCAGCCTGTCGGTCGCGGCCGACCGGGCCGACCGCGTCCAAGGCCTGGTCCTGGGCAACACCTGGTTCTGGCCGGCCGACCGGCTGTCCACCCAGCTGTTCGCCAGGTTCATGAGCAGCCAGCGGATGCAGCGCCGGATCCTCCAGCGGAACTACTTCGTCGAGCGGCTGCTCCCAAAGGGCGTGACCCGCACGCTCTCCGACCAGGAGATGGACCACTACCGCCGGGCCCAGCCCACGCCCGAGGCCAGGGTTGGCGTGGCCGAGTTCCCCAGGCAGCTCCTCGCGGCCCGGCCCTGGCTGGCTGAGCTTGAGCGGCGAGTCGCCGAGCGCCTGGCCGACAAGCCGGTGCAGCTGGTGTGGGGAATGAAGGACTTCGCGTTCCCGGCCACCAAGACGATCCCCCGCATCCGGCGGACGTTCCGCAACCCCGCCCTGGTCGAACTCCCAACCGCCAACCACTTCATCCAAGAGGACGCCCCCAAGGAGATCTCCCAGGCGATCCAGAAGCGGTTCGGCCACCAGTAACCAATCCAGCGCTGTCAAGTGAATCGGAGGTTCCACCGTGCTGCATCGTCTTGCCCGCACCATGTACCGCCGGCGCCGGCGCGTGGTTGCCGGCTGGCTCGTGCTTCTCGTCGGCCTGGTCGTGCTGAACGCGACCGCGGGCGGCGAGTTCCTCGACGAGTTCTCGCTACCTGGTTCGGACAGCCAGCAGGCCGCCGACCTGCTCCGCGCCCACGGGTTCGGCACCCGGGCCGGCGCCGGCGGCCAGGTTGTGTTCCGGGCCGACCAGGGCGTGGAGGATCCCGCCGTCCGGCGGGCGATGGACGAGCTGTTCGCCGGCCTGCAGGCCGAGATTCCCGGCACCGAGGTGGTGAGCCCGTATGAGCCCCAGGGCCGCGACCAGGTCTCCGAGCGCGACCCCAGGATCGCCTACGCCCAGCTCAACCTCGGCGACCGCGACTCCACGCAGTACCAGCAGGCCGGCAGCACCGCCCGCGAGCTGGTCGACCAGGTCCACCTGCCCGGCCTGCGGGTGGAGCTGGGCGGCGACACCTTCGCCCAGCAGACCTCCTCCGGCAGCGAGGGCGCCGGCTTCCTGGCCGCCATGGTGATCCTGCTGCTGGCGTTCGGATCCCTGCTGGCGATGGGCCTGCCGCTGCTGACCGCCCTGTTCGGCATCGGCACAGGGGTGTCCCTGGTCGGCCTGGCCGTCAACCTCATCGACATGCCCAGCTTCTCCACCCAGGCGGTGCTGATGATCGGCATCGGCGTGGGCATCGACTACGCCCTGTTCATCGTCACCCGCTACCGGGAGGGCCTGCGCGCCGGGCTGCCGCCCGAGCACGCCACCGTGCGGGCCGTCGACACCGCCGGGCGGGCGGTGCTGTTCGCCGGCACCACCGTGGTGATCGCTGTGCTCGGCCTGTTCACCCTGGGCCTGGACATGATCCGCGGGCTGGCAGTGGGCATCACGCTGGGCGTGCTGATGACCATGCTCGCCGCGCTCACCCTGCTGCCGGCCGTGCTGGGCTTCGTCGGCGGCAACATCGACCGGCTCGGCCTGCCCCGCCGCCGCCGTCACGGCGACGGCGCCGACGGCGGCTCGCCCAGCCACCGCTGGGCCCGCCTGGTCCAGCGGCGCCCGTGGCCGGCGCTGCTGCTCGGCGCCGTGATGCTCGTCGCGGTCGCCCTGCCAGTGTTCAGCCTGCGGCTCGGCTTCGGCGACGCCGGCAACCGGCCGACCAGCGACACCACCCGGCGCGCCTACGACCTGCTCGCGCGGGGGTTCGGGCCAGGGTTCAACGGGCCCCTGCTGCTGGTGGCCGAGACCCCCGGCGGCGCCGCCGACCGGGCGACCCTCGCCCGGCTGACCGGGATGCTGCGCCAGCAGCCAGGGGTCGCCTTCGCCTCCGACCCGGTCGCCAACCGGGCGGGCGACGCCGCCGTCCTGCAGGTCATCCCCGGGTCCGCGCCGCAGGACCAGGCGACCAGCAAACTGGTACACCGGCTACGCCACCAGGTCGTCCCCACCGCCACCGCCGGCAGCGACGTGTCCGTCAAAGTCGGGGGCGTGACCGCCGGCGGGCTGGACTTCGCCGCTTACACCGCCGCCCGGCTGCCCTGGTTCGTCGGCACGGTGCTGCTGCTGTCGTTCCTGCTGCTGCTGGTGGTGTTCCGCAGCCTGCTGGTGCCGCTCAAGGCGGTGGTCATGAACCTGCTGTCGATCGGGGCCGCCTACGGGGTCACCGTGGCGGTGTTCCAGTGGGGCTGGGGCGCCAGCCTCATCGGCGTCGGCAAACACGGCCCCATTGAGGCGTGGGCGCCGATGATGCTGTTCGCGGTGCTGTTCGGCCTGTCCATGGACTACGAGGTGTTCCTGCTGTCGCGCATCCGCGAGCACTACGACCACAGCGGCGACAACGCGGTCGCCGTCGCCAACGGGCTGGCGGCCACCGCCAGGGTGATCACCGCCGCCGCCGCGATCATGGTGGTCGTGTTCGCCGGCTTCGTGCTCGGCGTGGACCGGTCCATCAAGCTGTTCGGGCTCGGCCTGGCCGCCGCGGTGCTGCTGGACGCCACCGTCGTCCGCATGGTCCTGGTGCCGGCGGCCATGCAGCTGCTGGGCGACCGCAACTGGTGGCTCCCCCGGTGGCTGGACCGCCGCCTGCCCGCCCTGCACGTCGAGGCCACCGAGGACCTGGACGCCGGCCTCGACCGGCTCACCCGCCAACCGGCGCCCGCCACCAAGCGGTAGCCAGCCACCCGCGCCGCCTGCCGCAAGTTCCTGGAGTAGGTTGGCGCCCTCGACGGCGAGCTGGAGCGTCGGGAAGCACGTCGGTGGCGCGGCAGGGCCCCGGCAAATTCGAGGAGTCGTGATCGCTGGCGGCGGCCGGCCATTGGATCAGAGGCGGCGGGCGCGTTCCTCACGTAGCAGCGCATATGCCCGCGAGCGCGACAGGCCAGTACGCTCCGCAACGTCCTGCCAGGATACCGACCCGTCCAGGCCGTCCTGCGCGTGCTGGGCCAGCAGCGCCCGCACCACCGCCCGAGCCGGCTCGCCGTCCTGCCCGGCTCCGGTCAACACCGCTGCCCGTCTGGCCGGCTGCCCGCCGCCCGGCGGGCCGGCCGCGGTCGGGTCGGTGGTGTCCTGCCCACCGTCCTGCGCAGCCATGCGCGCGTCGGTGATGTCCTGCCCCGCGTCCTGGTCTCCGTTCTGCTCGGCTCCGGACGGGTCGGCCGCGTTCTGGCCGGCGTCCTGGGGGTGCGGGTGGTGGCGGTGGGCGATGCGCAGCAGGAACAGGTGCCAGGCAAACGGCGCGCACACCGGCGGCACCCCGTACACCGCCGCCACCAGCCAGCGGGGCGGCGGATCAAGCGGCAGGTAGGGGTGGGCGAAGTTCAGCACGATGCTGCCGCCGGCGGCCAGCGCGGTCAGCGCCCACGGGTACCAGGGGGTGCGGCCGGGGCGGGCGCGCTGCTCGGCCAGCACGCTGACGGCGGCCACGGCCATGAAGCTTTCGAAGCCGAGCGGCCAGGCGCGGGCCAGGGTGAGGTTGAGCCCGCAGGCCAGGGCGGTGGTGTGCAGCACCTGGTAGCTGAGGGCGGCGCCGTAGGCGAAGATCGCCAGGGTGCCGGCCCAGCTGGCCGCGTCGATCGCCACCTCCACCCGATCCCGGTAAGGACGCTGGACGGGACGCGAGGAGTGCTGGACGGGACGGTCAGGCATGCGAGGGGGCCTCCTTGGCAGGACGGGTCCCGGTGTGGGCCGGGACCGGGTCGGGATCGGGCAGCCGCGCGGATTGACACGTACCAGCGTGTTGCGGAAAGGCAGCATGGGGAGGTCGTTGGGGCGACCCTGCACGGTGGGCCGGCTCGGGTGTTGGGCTGTCACGGTTGTCTGGGCTGGCCGTAACGACCCCGTCACGGTCGCCGCGCAGCATGAGCCCGGCTACGCTGGGCGGGCCGTGGCGTGCGTGCGGGTGGAGGCGGCGATGGGCCAAGAGGCAGCCGGCGAGCGACACGCTCCGCCACGCCCACACGGTCGGCCGGCCCGCGTGAGCGCGCCGCCGTGGCGGATTGCCGCGTGGCTGGCCTGGACGGTGCTGGCGGTGTGCGTGGCCGGCACGGCCGGCGGGATCGTGCTGGCCGCCCGCAACCGGCAGCTCGGCTTCGACCAGGTGCTGGCGGTGGTGTTGCTGTCCTACCCGGTGGTCGGCGCGCTGGTCGCGGCGCGGCAGCCGCGCAACCCGATCGGCTGGCAGCTGTGCGCCCTTGGCCTGTGCTTCACCCTGCAGGCATCCGGCGACCCCTACGCCCGCTACGCGCTGCTGACCGCGCCGGGGTCGCTGCCTGGCGCGGTGCCGGTCGCCCTGGTGGGCGGGCTGGCGTTCGCGCCCATCTTCGTGCTCACGGTGGTGCTGCTGCCGCTGTCGTTCCCGACCGGGCGGCTGCTGGGCCCGCGCTGGCGGCTGGTGGTCGCCGCGGGCCTTGGCTTCCTGCTGCTGGCCGTGGTCGGCAACGGCCTGCGCCCCGACGGCCTGTCGGTGTCCGGCATCGGGGTCATCCGAAATCCCGTCGCCGTCTCGGCGGCGTGGGTGCCGCTGCTGGACCGCCTGGTCGCCCTGGCCGGGCTGCTGCTGGTCCCCTGCACCGTTGCGCCGGTGGCCGCGGTGGTGGTGCGGTTCCGCCGCGCCCGGGGGGTGGAGCGCCAGCAGCTGAAGTGGTACAGCTACGCCGCCGCGCTGCTGCCGCTGCCGTTCGTCGCCCACGACCTGCTGCCGCCGCCGGTGTACGGCGCGCTGTTCATCGTGGTGCTGCCGCTGCTGCCGGTCAGCATCGGCGTGGCCATCGGCCGCTACCGGCTGTACGAGATCGACCGGATCATCCGCCGTACGGTGGTCTACGGGCTGCTCACCGCGGTGCTGGGCGCCGGCTACGCTGGGGTGGTCGTTGGCCTTTCGCAGCTGTTCGGCGGGACCGGCCGGCCGCTGCCGAGCTGGGTGGTGGCCGGCGCGACCCTGGCGGTGGCGGCCGCCTTCCAGCCGGCCCGCCGCCGCGTGCAGGTCGTGGTGGACCGGCGCTTCAACCGGCGCCGCTACGACGCCGCCAACACCATCGCGGCGTTCAGTGCGCGGCTGCGCCGGCAGCTGGACCTGGAGGCACTGACCGCCGAGCTGCTGGCGGTGGTCGACCAGACCGTGGAGCCGACCACGGCGTGGCTGTGGTTGCGGCCGTCGGCGGGGCGCCCGTGAACCACCCGCTCGTTGACGATTAAGAACCAATACATTTGGCGCTAACGTCGCGAGCAGGTAAGATGCGCCATGGCCTACAACTTCCGGCGCGCAGCGCGCGACCAAACCTTCCTGCTCCCGCCTGACCTGCGTGACTGGCTGCCCCAGGGCCACCTGGCCTGGTTCGTGCTGGACGTGGTCGACCAGCTGGACCTGGGCCCGTTCCTGGCCGCCTACCGGGCCGACGGGTACGGGCGCGCCGCCTACCACCCGCGGACGCTGCTGGGGGTGCTGCTGTACGCCTACTGCCTGGGGGTGCGCTCCTCCCGGCAGGTCGAACGGCGCTGCCAGGAGGATCTCGCCTTCCGCGTGCTGGCCGGCAACCAGGCCCCCGACCACGTGACCATCGCCCGCTTCCGGGTCCGCCACCAGCAGGCACTGGCTGGGTTCCTGGTCGCCTCGTTGCGGCTGTGCGCCGCGGCCGGCCTGGTCCGCGTCGGCACCGTCGCCCTGGACTGCACCAAGCTGGCGGGCAACGCCGCCGCCAAGGCCAACCGCACCCTCGACAAGCTGGAGGCTGAGGTCGCCGAGATCCTCAAGCAGGCCGCCGCGGCCGACCAGCAGGAAGACCGGCTGTTCGGCGAGGCCCGCGGCGACGAGCTGCCCCGCGAGCTGGCCGACAAGGCCGACCGGCTGGCGCGGCTGCGGCAGGCCAAGGCCCGGCTGGAGGCCGAAGCCGCCGCCCGGGAGCAGGCCTACCAGCAGCGCGTGGCCGCCCACACCGCGGCCGCCAAGGCCAAGGGCACAACGCCCCGCCAGCTCAAGCGCCGGCCGCAGGAGACCCCGAACCCAGAGGCGACCGCCAACATCACCGACCCCTGTAGCCGCTTCCTGCACACCCGCAACGGCA
>DASQWY010000128.1:0-4576 GCA_035640005.1 Actinomycetes bacterium | reverse complement strand
TGGATCGCCCTGGTGAGGTCGGAGCCGGCCGGCGCGCCGAACTTGTCGGCCGCGTCGGACGGGCTGGAGACCTGCACGGGCACGTCGTCGGTGCCCGCCGACGCCGCCCCGACGATGGCGACGTTCCCGGTCGCGCGGACCACCGGCGAGAACAGCTCGGCGACCGGGTTCACGCGGACGTATCTGACTGCCACTGGACTCCCCCTTCCGGGCTAGTGGAACTTCTCGCGGAGCTTGCGGCGCAGGTCCTCCTGCTGCGCCCGGCTGAGCGTCCGGCCGGCCGCGCCCTGTCCCCCGGCCGCCGCGCCGGGCTGCGCGGCCCTCCTCTGGGCGCGCGCCCTGGCGGGGGCGCGCTACGCGGCCTGGCCGCCCTGCTCGCCTCGTCGTGACCTCGGCGTTGCCATGCTGGGCCTCCTTCTCCTTTTCCACGCCCGGTTGGTTGCTTGCCGCGGCGTCCGGGTGACGCTCACGTGGTCACGAACACGGCGAGCACCTCCTGCGCGGCGAAGAACGCCTCCAAGGCGTCCTCGGTCGAGCCGGTCGCGGCGACGGCGGCCTCGGGCAGGACCAGCACGGGCGCGTACGGGGTCTCGACCTCGGCCTCGCCGACCTCCCGCCGGTAGGGGAGGGTGCGCTCGACGGCCTCCCGGGCCAGGCGGGCGTCGCGCAGGCAGCCGGCGAGGTCGATGTCGTCCCGGATCAGCACCGCCAGGTTCAGCTCGAAGCGGCGCCGGTTGGCCTGGTCGTTGGGGTCGAACGGGGGGACCGCCTTCAGCTTGACCTCCCCGAGCAGGTACCGGTAGGCGCGCTTCAGCTCCTCCACGGTGGTGATGCCGTGCTCGGCCATGAACGCGTCCAGGTCGAAGAAGCGGAACTTGGCGCGGAACTCCGCCAGCGTCGAGAACGTGCCGAGGTCGTTCAGCCGCACCGACTCCACCTCGCCGGCGTCGACCTCCAGCACCACGGTGAGCGCGAGCCGCGCCGACACGTCCACCCACTGCGGCACGAAGCCGTCCTGGCCTTCGTAAAGCACGTCGGTGCGGGTGTAGCTCGGCGTGGTCTGCGTCCAGGTGCCGGCCAGCCGCCGTGGGGGGAACAGGGGACGCTGGAAGTCGCTGTCGAGCACGCTGACCTCCAGCACGTCGTGGAGGGTGGCGAACGGCAGCGCGTAGACGGTCGCGAACAGCTGCCGCACCCGCTGGTGGGTGGTGTCGGTGGCGGGCGAGACCAGCTCGCGCAGCTTCGCCGGGTCGCTCAGGTCCAGCATCACCTTGTCGACGAAGGCGCTCATCGCGCTCCCCCGCCCGGGGCGACGGGGCCGTTGTCCGGCCCGTTGTCGCGCCGCATGGCCTCGATGAGGGCGACCGGCCAGGTCTCCTCGGCCGATCCGCGCAGCCGGACCTCGACGGGCGAGTGCTGCCGACCGGTGGTGTCCAACGCCAGGACCCGCAGCCACGGATGCTCCCAGACCAGCTCGAGGTAGGGGCAGCGGGGGTCGGGGCGGGGGGCGCCGAAGACGACGACGTCCGCGTCCGCCCGCTCGACCGCCTCGCGGATCGGCCCGCCCGCCTCGACCTCGGCGACGACCGACATGTCGAGCTGCTCGTCGACGATCCGCCTGACGATGTCGGCGTGGAACGTGGACATCCCGGCAACGATCACGCGGATGTGGCGCATCGACACCCCCCGTCGAGTGGAGAGCATCGTGCTGTCCCGCGTCCCTACGGGGAATGGATCCCGAGGTTCAGGTTCGGTCCAGCAGGGGTCCAGATCCGGCGCGACCGGGATCTAGATCCGCGGCCGGGCGCCGGCGAGCTCCCGGCCGGCGTCGAGCGCTTGGCGCGGCCGGACGGTGGCGGCCACGTCCGCCCGGCGTCGCACGCCGAGCTTCTCCAGGATGTTGTGGACGTGGTTCTTGACCGTCGCGACCTGGATGGTGAGCAGCCTGGCGATCTCCTTGTTCGACAGGCCCTGGTCGATGAGCTGGACGATCTGCCGCTCGCGGACCGTGAGGCTCGGCTGCCAGGCCGGCTGCCGGCTGTCGGTGGCCAGCACCGCCAGCCGCCGCACCAGCCCACCGGCGATGTGGGGCGGGCAGCTGAACTCTCCGCGGGCCGCGGCGCGGATCGTCTGCACCAGCTCGGCGACCGTGCCGTCGCGGGTGACGTAGCCGGCGAACCCCGCCTCGGCGCACGCGAGGATCTCCTGTTCGAGGTCGAGGACCCCGAAGACGACCACGCGCAGGCCGTCCTGCTGGGTCAACCGGCGCAGCGCCACGTACGGGCGGTCCATGCTGACGTCGAGCAGCACCACGTCGATGAGGGTCGCGCCCAGCAGCGGCACGGCCTCCTCCAGGCTCGGCGCCGAACCGGCCACCCGGATCCCTGGTTCCTCCCCGAGGACATGGGCCAGTCCCTCTCGATAGATCCGGACAGGCGACAGCACGAACACCCGAACGTCGCGTAGCCGCTCAGGAACTCCCGTGCTCATGACCGCCCCCCGGGGACGAATCAGCCTGTCGTGTGCGCGGTCAGGTTCAGCCGTCCCGCTTGCATTGTCGCGGAAGCGCCCGAATGAATACAGAGTGACCGTTGACACACCTGCGGCCGGCCCGGCCGGGCTGGACGTCGTGGTCGTCCGGCCTTAGCACGCCGGGGACGCTGCGGACGCAGCCACGACCAGCCGCCACCTAGCCGAGGAGCGCGAGCACGCGCTGCTGAAGCAGCGCGGCCGCCTGGTCGTCGTGCTCGGCGAAATAGTGCTCGGTGCCGGGATAGACGAACAGCTCCGCTGCGGGCACGGTGGTGGCGAGCCCCTGCGCGATCCCGAAATCCTCGTCGCCCTCCAGGATGTGCAGCTGCAGTCGCACGCCTTCCGGCCACGTCGCCGGCCAGTTGTCGCCCCACTGGCCGAGCGGCAGGGCCGCGTAGCAGAGCACCGCGCCGCGCGCGCCCGGCCGCGTCTGGGCGAGCGACTGCGCCGGCAGCACGCCGAGGGAGAACCCGACGTAGACGACCTCGGTCGGCAGGGGCTCCACGGCCGCGCGCGCACGGTCGACGATCGCCATCGGCCCGCCGATCTCCTCGGAGTGGGCCATGCCGTCCTCGATCATGTCGAACGTCCGGCCGTCGTAGAGGTCGGGCGTGTGCACGGTGTGGCCGGCGTCGCGCAGCACATCGGCGAAACGGCGGACAGGATCCGTGAGCCCGAGCGCGTGGTGGAAGACGACGACCTCAGCCATTGCCGAGGAGCATAAGCGATCGCTCGGCTTCTCCGCCTCCGCGTGCACGGACATATCGAGAGAACGCCGGAGCCCTGACTGGCCGGGAGATCTGCGCGGGGCTCAGGCGTGCGGGCCGACCGTCACGGTGCCCACCGTCAGCGTCGGCTGGGCCTCCATGACCGCACCCACCAGTTCGACCTCGTCGTCGAGCTGCCGGCGTTGCGTCGCGGTCAGCTCGCGCAGCGGTTCGACGGTGACGGCGAGCTTCCGACCCGAGCGCCGCTGGTGCCACACCCCGCCGACCACGCCATCGACCAGCAGCACCGGGTAGTTGCCGGCCTGACCCGCCGGGGTGAGCGCGCGGGTCGCGGCGGCGCCTGGGTACAGCCACTCCCGAGGCTGACCCGCGACGACGAACGCGTCGAAGTAGGGCAGCAGGCGGAGCCCCCGGTGCGGCTGCTGCGGCGTCCCGGTGTCGCCGGCCAGTGTCCAACCCGGCTCACCGTCCAGCTCGACCTGCTCCAGCTCGCCAGCCAGCTCGTCGAACAGCTGGACGGCCCGCCGCGGCGGGATGCTGAGCCACCTGGCGAAGTGCTGGGGCGTGGCTGGGCCGTAGGCGTACAGGTAGCGCGTGACCAGGGCGCGCAGGGCCGCGTCGCCGTCGCCGGGCCGGAAGCCGGCCAGCCAGCGGTGCGGGTTCGTGTAGGTCACCTGGCGGTCCCGGTTCGGTCCGAAGCAGAGCATGCCGCGGTGCGCGGCCGTGCTCGTCAGCTGGCGCCAGCGCGGCCACCTGTCCTGGAACGCCTCCATCGTCCGCTCGCCGGCCCACGGGCCGGTACGATCCACGACCGCCTCGGTCAGCTCGTCGATGGTCAGCTCCGCGTCCGCCAGCGCGTCGCCGATGGCCGCGATGACCTCCTCAGCCTGCTCGGGGGTGAAGCGGACCGGCTCGGGGTGCATCGACACCGACGATGGCAGGGCCGACAGCGCCCCCGTCCACATCGGCAGGTCGGCGGTGGGCAGCAGGTGCACGGTGCCGCGCGGACCGAACGTCTTGACCAGGGTGCGGTCCTCCCAGAGCGCGCGCTGAACGTCGGCGCGGCTGGCCCCGGCAATGCGCCGCCCGATCGAGAGCTCGGCGGCGGTGAGGACCTGGGCGTGCGCTCCGCACAGCACGCCGGCGATGTGGGCAGGGCCCAGGTCGGTAGCCGGTTCGGTCAACGCGTGGCGGGCCATCCGCCGGGCCGTGACGCCGCTCCAGGTCAGCGAGGCCGGGGTCGTGGACTTCGGGGTCACGGTCGCACATTCTCCCCGGCCCGGCCGGCACCGGTCACCTCGGGGAGCGGCGCGGCG
>DASQWY010000127.1:0-2073 GCA_035640005.1 Actinomycetes bacterium | reverse complement strand
CTACTCGACCGCCACGGGGCGTCGCTCGTGCGGCCAGGGTTGCTGGACGGCCAGCTCGCAGAGCGCGTCGACGACGGCGGGGTCGAACTGGGCGCCGGCGCAGCGGCGCAGCTCGGCGATGGCCTGGGGGATGGTCCGTTGGGCGGCGTGGGGGCGGGGGGAGGTCATGGCGACGAAGGCGTCGCAGGCGGCGATGATGCGCGCGCCCAGGGGGATCTGCTCGCCGGCCAGCCCGTCGGGGTAGCCGCTGCCGTCGACGCGTTCGTGGGTGGCGCGCACCAGCTTGGCGGCCTGGGCCAGCGCGGGCGCGGCGGCGATGATCCGCTCGCCGATCAGCGGGTGCCGGCGGACGAAGGCCCATTCGTCGGGGTCCAGCGGGCCGGGCTTGTGCAGCAGCTGCTCGGGGATGCCCATCTTGCCGACGTCGTGCAGCTCGGCCGCCTGCCGCAGCTGGGCGTGCGCATCGGCCGGCAGGCGCAGCCGTTGCCCGACCGCGTCGGCCAGCCGGGCGACGGCCGCGTGGCGCTCGGCGAGCTCGGGGTTGCGCTCCTGCAGGGCGCGCAGCAGCACGTCGCGGCTTTGGCGGTCGGGTGAGCGGCGGCCGCTGGTCTTCTGGGCGTACATGCGCTGGTCGACCAGCCGCATGGCCTCAGCGGGGTCGTGGGCCTCCTCGGGCAGCAGGATCGCCCCGTAGGAGGCGGTGATCGCGAACCCGGCGCCGTGCTCGGTGAGCGCCTCGGCGGCGGCGTCGACGACCGGCTCGATCGCGCCCGGGTCGGTGGCGGCCAGGATGCAGAACTCGTCGCCGCCCAGCCGGTAGGCCGTCCCACCCTGGGCGGCCATGGCGGCCTGCAGCGCACCGGCCAGCCGGGCAAGCAGCCCGTCGCCGGCGGGGTGGCCGAAGGTGTCGTTGTAGCCCTTGAAGCCGTTGAGGTCGAACAGCATCAGCAGCAGCGGCCTGGCCGGGCTGGCGTCCCGCAGCCCGCGCTCCAGGTCGACCTTGAGCTTGCGGCGGTTGCCGATGCCGGTCAGCGCGTCGGTGTGCGAGACCGCGACCAGCACGCGGTGGTGGACCAGGAAGGAGATGGCCGCCAGGGCAAGGAGCAGCAGCGCGACCGCGATGGTGGTCACCGACCAGGGGCTGATCCCGTACAGCGGGCCGGTCGGGGCCGGGGCGACGGCGACCACGTACCAGTCGTTGGCGTTGCCGGCCAGTCGCGGCAGCCGCTGGTAGGCGGCCGGACGGTCGCCGAGCAGGCGGGAGCCGCTGGGCAGGCCGGCCTGGACGATCGGGCCGAACCGGTGGTCGTCGGGGCTGCCCAGCGGCGCGTGGACCCGCTGCGGCCGGCGGCTGTCGACCACCACCGCGCCAGAGCGGGCGTCGACGACCGCGACGTCGAAGTGGCCGGCGAGCCTGGCGGCCACCTGCCGGAAGCTGTCGATGGTGATCTCGAAGTGCACGATCGCCCGTTTGGAGCGGTCGGGGGTCGGCATGAGGGTGGAGTTGGAGATCACCCACTGGTGGGTGTCGGGGGAGACGTAGGGGCTGGCCTGGTAGACCTGGCCGTGGGCAAGGGCGAAGGTGGGGGCGAAGAACGGGTTGCCCGACTCGTCGGGCGACAGCTGCTTGGGAGATGCCTGCACGCCGCGGACCACCCGGGCGTTCTCCGGGCCGGCCCGGTCGATGAAGCAGGCCTCGCCGATGCTGCTGGGAAACAGCCGCTCCAGGTAGGCCAGGGCCTGGTTGACCTCGGCCAGCACCGGGCCGCCGGCGCGCAGCGTGGCCGCCCGGTCGCCGCCGAGCTGGTAGAAGTGCCCGAAGGCCGGGTTGTTGGCGGTCAGCCGGTCGATCGATTGCGCCCGGGAGAAGTAGTCGGCCAGGACCTGCGCTTCCTCGCTGGTCTTGTTGGCCAGCGCGCCGTCCAGGGCACTGACGGCGTGGCTGTGGGCGGAGGTGCCGGTCCCCACCCCCACCGACAGCAGGCAGACGGCAACCAGCAGGGTCGGCAGGGCAAAGCGGCGCACGCGCATCCCTCCCATCGCAACAGAGCCTGGCAGGTCCTTGATCGGCCG
>DASQWY010000126.1:0-8891 GCA_035640005.1 Actinomycetes bacterium | reverse complement strand
GTAGGCGTCGGCAGCCTTGTTCACGGCGACCGCCGCGATCGTCGCTGGGCGCGCGTTCCGGTCCCGGCACTCGCGCCTGGTGCAGTAGTCATACTTCTCGGCACGCTCGGGATGCAGCTCGCTCCCGCAGGTCACACACTTCGACATCGCCCCAGTTCAACGTCATCGGGGCGTGCGCTGTTCCCCGCGCGACCAGGCGGCCAGGTACGGCGGCTCGGGGACCGACGGGTCCAGCAGCGGGTCCGGGACGGGGGTGCCGGGCACCAGCGCCAGCGGCAGGACCCCGGCCCACACCGGCAGCGCGTGGTCCTCCTCGTCGTCCTTGGGGTCGCCGACGCGGACCTTGGCGGAGACCTCCTCCAGGGACACCGCCAGCACCGCGGTCGCGGCCAGCTCCCTGCCGTCGCCACCGCGGACGTCGGCGGCGCGGCCAGGCACGATGTGCTCGACCAGGGCGCGGAGCGCCGCGTCCTTCTCCGCCGGGTCGGCGACCAGCCGGGTGCGGCCGAGCACCATCGCCGACCGGTACTGGAAGGAGTGGTGGAACGCCGAGCGTGCCAGCACGATCCCGTCCAGCAGGGTCACGGTGACGCACACCCGCATGCCCGGGCGCAGGCCGAGCCGGCTGCCGCTGGACCCGTGCAGGTAGATGGTCTCCCCCACGCGCGCGTAGCCGGTGGGGAGCGCGTACGGCTGCCCGTCGATGGCGAAGGCCACGTGGCAGACGAAGCCCTCGTCGAGGATTGCGTGGACGGTCTGTCGGTCGTAGGCGGCCCGCTCGGGCAGCCGCCGCACCGTGGTCCGCTCGGTCGGCCGGTACATCCTTACCTCGCTCCTGGGGGTGCTGGGCTGGCCCGAAGGTAGCAGCATCGGGCGCTGCGGATTGTCCGGCGGCCGGCGTACGTTGAAGCATCCGAACGTCCCCGGCTGCACTGGAGCACGCCCCTGTCCTGGTTGGGATCGACCCCGCCCGTCGACGGCCTCGCCCTCGGCACGCTCGGCCGCATCGTCGGCCTGATGCGCCCCTACTGGCGGCGGGCCGCGTTCGCGTTCGTGCTCGGGATCGGCATGCTGCTGGCCACCACCGCCATCCCGTTGGTGACCCGGACGATCGTCGACCAGGGCCTGACCGCCCGGCGGCCCGGGGTGCTGCCGCGCGAGACCGCGGTGCTGCTGGCGCTGGCGCTGGCCCGCTGGGTCTGCGGCGGGCTGCGCCGGAACGTCTCCGGCCGGGTCGGCACCGACCTGGAGTACGACCTGCGCAACCGGCTCGGCCGGCACCTGCTGGCGCTGGAGCCCGGCTACCACGACCAGGTGCAGACCGGCCAGCTGCTGGCGCGGGTCACCTCCGACGTGCGCTCGCTGCGCTACTTCATCTCCTGGGGCCTGGTGTTCACGGTCCTGAACGTCATCACCTTCCTGATCGCGGCGGCGCAGATGTGGGCGCTGTCGCCGCGGCTGACGACGGTGGTGGTCGCGCTGGCGCCGCCGCTGGTGTACGGGGCGCTGCGCTACAACCGCCGCCTGCACCGCGTCTACTGGCAGGTGCAGCAGGAGATCGGCGAGCTGACCACGGTGGTCGAGGAGGCCGCCGCCGGCGTCCGGGTGGTCAAGGCGTTCGGGCGCGAGCGGGAGCTGGTCGGCCGGCTGGAGCGGGAGGCGCGCTCGATCCTCGACTGGAACCTGGAGGCGGCCAGGCTGCGGGCGTTCTACGGCCCGCTGCTGTCGGCGCTCCCCCAGCTGAGCCTGGCCGCGATCCTGTGGTACGGCGGGCGGCTGGCCGCCGACGGGCGCATCTCGCTGGGGACCCTGGTGGCGTTCAACAGCTACCTGGTGCTGCTGGCCTGGCCGCTGACCGGGCTGGGGATGCTGTTCGGCTTCGCGCAGCGGGCCGCGGCCAGCGCCGAGCGGATCTTCGAGGTGCTCGACCGGCCGCCCGGCATCGCCGACGCGCCGGACGCGGTGCCGCTGCCCGCGCCGGCGGCGGAGGATCGAGCGGAAGGGGACGGGCCGCGCGGGGCGCGGATCACCTTCGAGAGGGTGGACTTCCGCTACGGGCCGTCGGGCCGGCCGAGCCTGGCCGGGATCGACCTGGAGCTCGCCCCGGGGTCCCGGGTGGCGGTGGTCGGCGGCACCGGCTCGGGCAAGTCGACCCTGGCCGCCCTGATCCCGCGGCTGTACGCGCCCAGCGCCGGCCGGGTGCTGCTGGACGGGCACGACCTGGCCGGGCTGACCCTGGACTCGGTGCGGGCGGCGGTCGGCATCGTCCACCAGGAGCCGGCGCTGTTCTCGGCCAGCCTGCGCGACAACGTCGCCTTCGGCCGGCCCGGCGCCGGCGACGAGGAGGTGCTGGCCGCGCTGCGCGCGGCGGCCGCCCTGGACGTGGTGGAGGCGCTGCCGGAGGGGCTGGACACGGTGGTCGGCGAGCAGGGCTACACCCTCTCCGGCGGCCAGCGGCAGCGGGTGGCGCTGGCCCGCGCGCTGCTGCCGCGGCCGCGGGTGCTGATCCTGGACGACGCGCTCTCCCACGTGGACGTGGCCACCGAGGCGGAGATCCTGGCGGGCCTGGACGGGGCGCTCGGCAGCGCGACCGTGCTGCTGGTCGCCAACCGGCGCGCCAGCCTGCGGCTGGCCGACCGGATCGTGCTGCTGGAACGGGGCCGGGTGGTGGCCGACGGCGACCACGAGCAGCTGGCCGCCCGCGAGCCGCGCTACCGGGCCGTGCTCGCCCACGCCGCCGCCGGGGTCGACCGCCTGGTCGAGGAGGCCGCCTCGTGAGCCGGAGGGATGGCGGATCGGGGCGAAGGGCGCGGGCGTGGTTGTGGCCGCTGGTGCGGCCGCACCGGGGGCTGGTGGCGCTCGGCTCGCTGGCGGTGCTGACCCAGACGGCGGCCGGGCTGGCGATGCCGTGGCTGGTCGGGGTGGCGATCGACCGCGGGGTGGTGCCGCGGCGGCTGCAGGTGCTGGACCGGATCGCCCTGGTCTACCTGGGCCTGGCCGGGGTGCAGTTCCTGGCGGGCCGGGTGGAGGCGCTGGCGGTCGCCGGCGCCGGCCAGCGGGTGCTGTACGCGGTCCGGACCCGGCTGTTCAGCCACCTGCAGACACTGTCGCTGGACTTCTACGAGCGGGAGCGGACGGGCAGGCTGGTGGCCCGCATGACCTCCGACATCGAGGCCATGAGCGACCTGGTCACCGACGGGCTCGTCACCCTGGTGACCAGCCTGGTCACCCTGGCCGGGATCGCCGTGATCCTGGTGCTGCTGGACTGGCAGCTGGCGCTCGCCACCCTGGCGGTCGCGCCGCTGATCGCGCTGGCCGCGACCCGCTACCGGCGCTGGTCCTCGGAGGCATACCGGCAGGTGCGGGAGACCCACAGCGTCGTCACCGTCCGCTACCAGGAGGCGCTCAGCGGCGTCCGGGCCATCCAGTCGTTCCGGCGCGAGCGGGCCACCAGCGACGGGCTGGCCCAGGCCAACCACGCCGAGCGGGCCGCGCACCGGCGGACGATCGCGCTGGCCTCCTTCTTCTTCCCCGGCATCGAGTTCCTCGGCGCCGCCGCCACCGCGGTGGTGCTGGGGGTGGGCGGCGCCCAGGTGCTCCACGGCGGCCTGGAGATCGGCGTGCTCGCCTCGTTCCTGCTGTACCTGCGCAACCTGTTCGACCCGGTGCAGCAGCTGTCGGAGCTGTACGACACCTTCCAGTCGGCCACCGCCGGGGCCGAGCGGGTCGGCGCGGTGCTGGCCGTCACCCCGACCGTCGCCGAGGCGGCCGACCCGGTGCCGCTGCCGCACCCGCGCGGCGAGCTGCGTCTGGAGGGCGTCCGCTTCGCCTACGCCGACCCCGCCGGCGACGGCGACGGCGCGCCTGAGGTGCTGCACGGCATCGACCTGCGCGTGCCGGCCGGCGCCACCCTGGCGCTGGTCGGGCCGACCGGCGCGGGCAAGTCGACCGTCGCCAAGCTGATCAGCCGCTTCTACGACCCGGTCGCCGGCCGGGTCACCATCGACGGCGTCGACCTGCGCCAGGTGCGCCTGGCCGACCTGCGCCGGGCGATGGGCTACGTGCCGCAGGAGGGGTTCCTGTTCTCCGGCTTCGACAGCACGGTCGCCGGCAACATCCGCTTCGGCCGGCCCGACGCCAGCCGCGCCGAGGTCGAGCAGGCCGCCCGCGCGGTCGGCGCCGACCGGGTCATCGGCGACCTGCCCGACGGCTACGACACCCAGGTCGGCGAGCGCGGGGCGATGCTGTCGGCCGGCGAGCGCCAGCTGGTCGGCTTCGCCCGCGCCTGGATCGCCGACCCGGCCGTGCTGATCCTGGACGAGGCGACCAGCGCCCTGGACGTGGTCACCGAGGCGCGGGTCACCGAGGCGGTGCGGCGGCTGCGGCAGGGGCGCACCACCATCGTGATCGCCCACCGGCTGTCCACCGTGATCGAGGCCGACCTGGTCGCCGTGGTCGAGGACGGCCGGGTGGTCGAGGCCGGCCCGCCGAGCGAGCTGGTGGCTGCCGACGGCCGCTTCGCCGCCCTCTACGACCGCTGGCTGGCCGGGGCGGCCTAGGACTCGAGCAGCACGACCTCCAGCGTCCGCGGCCCGTGCACGCCCTCGACCCGGCTGAGCTCGATGTCGCTGGTGGCGCTGGGGCCGCTGATCCAGGTGAGCGGCCTGGCCGGGTCGAGCCGCGCCAGCCCCTCGGGGACGCCGGCGACGACCTGGGCGGCGTCCAGCACCACCAGGTGGTAGTCGGGCACCAGGCTGAGCGCCCGCCGGCCCTGGCCGGGGCCGCCGTCCAGCACGATCGTGCCGGTTTCGGCGATCGCCACCGCGCAGCCGGTCAGCACCCCGTCCACCTGGTCCAGCTCGGCGGCGCTCAGCGGCGGCCGGTCGCCGGTCAGCTCGACCCCGTCCCCGAGGCCCTGCAGCCACGCCGGCGGGACGCCGTCGGGCACCACCAGCCGGCGCGCCCCGCGCTCGGCCAGCGCCGCGGCGATGGTCGCGGCCAGCTCGTCCCCGGTGGCGCGGCGGACCAGCGCGCGGTAGTCGACCAGCCGCTCCTCCAGCAGCTCCAGCAGGGCGGCGGCGTCCAGGCCGTGGTCGTGGGCGGCGCCGCGGTAGCCGCGCGGGACCGGCTCTGGGGTGGCGGCGTCCCGCAGCGCCTGGCGGATGCGGCCGAGGACCTCGTCGCGGGCGTTCACCGGCCGCTCCCGGTGCGGGCGGCCCACCAGTCCCGGAACGTCTGGGTGGGCGGGCGCGGCAGGTCGCGGGTGGAGGTCCAGGCCGCCAGCGGCGGCGGCAGGGTGGAGATCCGGCCGCGGCGGCGGCCGAGCAGCCGCCCCAGCCGGCCCGCCCGCAGCGCCAGCCGCCAGCGGCGCGGGTCGGCCATCGCCCACGCCGCCGACGCCATCAGCGCCTGCTCGCCGCCGGGGACGCGGTACCGCTCGCGCTTGGCGTCCACCACCCGGGCGCGCAGGTGCACCAGCATCGAGGGGATGTCGATCGCCACCGGGCAGACGTCGTAGCAGGCGCCGCACAGGCTGGAGGCGTACGGCAGCGTCGGATTGTCGGCGACGCCGGTCAGCTGCGGGCTGAGCACCGCGCCGATCGGCCCGGGATACACCGACCCGTAGGCGTGCCCGCCGGTCCGCTCGTACACCGGGCACACGTTCAGGCACGCCGAGCAGCGGATGCAGCGCAGGGCCGCGCGGCCGCGCGGGTCGGCGAGGGTGGCGGTGCGGCCGTTGTCGAGCAGCACCAGGTGGAACTCGCCGGGGCCGTCGCCCGGGATCACCCCGGTCCACATGGAGGTGTAGGGGTTCATCCGCTCGCCGGTGCTGGAGCGCGGCAGCAGCTGCATGAACACCTCCAGGTCGCGCCAGGTCGGCAGCAGCTTCTCGATCCCCATCACCGTGACCAGCACCCTGGGCAGGGTCAGGCACATGCGCCCATTGCCCTCCGACTCCAGCACCACCAGCGTGCCGGTCTCGGCCACCGCGAAGTTGGCGCCGGAGATGGCGACCTGCGCCTGCAGGAACTTGCGCCGCAGGTGCAGCCGGGCGGCCTCGGCCAGGGCGCGCGGCTCGTCCGACAGGCCCGGGTCGGCGGGCAGGCCGACCTGGCCCATCCGCTCCAGGAAGATCTCGCGGATCTCGGCCCGGTTGCGGTGGATCGCCGGGACCAGGATGTGGCTGGGGCTGTCGTTGCCGAGCTGCACGATCAGCTCGGCCAGGTCGGTCTCCCAGGCGGCGATGCCGGCCTCGGCGAGCGCCTCGTTCAGGCCGATCTCCTGGGTGGCCATCGACTTCACCTTGACCACCTCGGACGCCCCGGTCGCCGCCACGATGCCGGCGACGATCCGGTTGGCCTCGGTGGCGTCGCGCGCCCAGTGGACCACCCCGCCGCGGGCGGTCACCTGCTCCTCCAGCTGCGGCAGGTAGCGGTCCAGGTGCGCCAGGGCCTCGTCCTTGATGGCGGCGCCGGCGGCGCGCAGCTCGGCCCAGTCGGGCAGCTCGCCGACCACCTGCGCGCGCTTGGCGCGGATGGTGGTGGTCGCCTTGCCGAGGTTGCGCCGCAGCTGGCTGTCGGCCAGGGCGGCCCTGGCCGCCTCCGGGAACGGCCGCTCGCCGCGCAGGTGGCCGACGCCCCTGGGGGCGGTCGGCATGCCGAGGAACGTGCCGCTCACCTCACGCGTCACGCGCCCACCTCCCGCCGGGTCGAGGCGAGGATCTCGGCCAGGTGCACGGTGCGGACCCCCGCGCGCAGCCGGGCCAGCCCGCCGCCGATGTGCAGCAGGCAGGAGCTGTCGCCGGCGGTGCACACCTCCGCGCGGGTGGCGAGCACGTTGCGCAGCTTGTCGGCCAGCATCGCCGCCGACACGTCCGCGTTCTTCAGCGCGAACGTGCCGCCGAAGCCGCAGCAGGACTCCGCCTCGCCGAGCTCCACCAGGTCGATGCCGGCCACCTCGCGCAGCAGCCGCAGCGGCCGGTCGCCGACCCGCAGCACCCGCAGGCTGTGGCAGGTCGGGTGGTAGGTGACCCGGTGCGGGTAGTAGGCGCCGACCTGGGTCACCCCCAGCACGTCGACCAGGAACTCCGACAGCTCCCAGGTGCGCCTGGCCACCTCGGCGGCGTCCGCCGCCAGCGCCGCCTCGCCCGCCTCGGCCGCCAGCGCCGCGTGCTGGTGGCGGACCGAGCCGACGCAGGAGCCGCTCGGCCCGACTACCGCCTCGTACCCCTGGAACGCCGCCACCTGCCGGCGGACCAGCGGCAGCGCCTCCCGCGCGTAGCCGGTGTTGATGTGCATCTGCCCGCAGCAGGTCTGCTCCAGCGGCACCTCCACCTGGTGGCCGAGCCGCTCCAGCAGCCGCACGGTCGCCTTGCCAACGTCCGGGAACAACCCGTCCACCAGACAGGTCACGAACAGGGCAACGCGCACCGGCCGACCTCCCATGGGCCCTCCAGCAGTCTAGCCGGCACGTTACCCGGCCGAGCCGGTGCAGGAACGGCCGAGGACGAGCATGGCCCGGTAGACCTGCCGCGGCGACAGCGGCGGCTCCGGCAGTGGGTGGGCGCGGTCGGCGCGGAAGCCGTCCAGCAGCAGGCCGAGGTGCCGCCGCCAGGCGTCGGGCGCCCCGGCGGCGCGGGTGGCCTGCAGGATGCGGGTGTTGGCCCAGGTGAGGAATGCCAGGTCCTCGACGGTGAGCTCGGGCCGGAGCTGGCCGCTGCGCTGGGCGCGGCCGAGCAGCTCGCCGGTGAGCTGGTACAGGCGCTTCCTGGCCGCCTCCACCGCGGCGGCGCGCGGCAGGCGGATCGACATGATGTCGTTCAGACCGCGGTCGGCCGCCTGCAGCTCGCAGGTGCGCTCCAGGTAGGCCACCAGGCCGTCCCAGGGGTCGTCGAGGGCCAGCGCGTCGGTGGCCGCCCGCACGTGGGCGTCGACGGTGTCGGCCAGCACCGCGTCCAGCAGCTCGACGCGGGTCGGGAAGCGGCGGTAGAGGGTGGCGATGCCGACGCCGGCGCGGCGGGCGATCTCCTCCAGCGGCGCCTCCAGGCCCTGCTCGGCGAAGACCGCCCGGGCGGTGGCGAGGATCGCGTCGCGGTTGCGCTGGGCGTCACGGCGCAGCCGCCGGGAGGGCGGCGCCTGCCCGCCGGTGCCCCGCGCGGTCGCCATGCCGGCCAGTGTACCGGGAATACGGAGGGTTGCCTCCGCCTTGTGCTAGGGTGTCCGACGGATCGGAGGGATGCCTCCGTTTTCTGGGAGGTGCTGCTGTGAACGTGGTCGTGTGGGTGCTGCAGGTGCTGCTGGCCCTCGCCTTCCTGGCGGCGGGGGTGATGAAGGTCAGCCAGCCGCGCCGGCAGCTCGCCACCAGCATGGGCTGGGTGGAGGACTTCTCCGACAGCGGCGTGAAGGGCATCGGGGCGCTGGAGCTGCTGGCCGGCGTGGCGCTGATCGTGCCGGCGCTGGCGGGGGTGGCGACGGTGCTGGTCCCGCTGGCCGCCGCCGGCCTGGCCCTGCAGATGGTGCTGGCCGCGATCACCCACTGGCGCCGCGGCGAGCCGCAGATGATCGGCGTCAACGCCGTCCTGTTCGTGCTGGCGGTGGCGGTAGCCTGGTTGCGGTTCGGCCCGTACCCGCTTTGAGGTCAGGAGGGACGACGCGATGCAGATCGCGATCATCGGTTCCGGCAACGTCGGCAAGGCGCTGGCCGGATCCCTCACCCGCGCCGGACACACCGTCACCCTGAGCGCCACCAGCGCCGACCACGCCCGCGCGGCCGCCGAGCAGAGCGGCGCCCAGGCCGCCGAGTCCAACCAGGCGGCGGTGGCGGCGGGCGAGGTGGTGGTGCTGGCGGTGCCGTACCAGGCCGTCGCCGAGGTCCTGTCCGACGTCGGCGCC
>DASQWY010000125.1:0-3638 GCA_035640005.1 Actinomycetes bacterium | reverse complement strand
ACCAGCGCGGTGGCGGCCCGGTGCACCGCCAGCCCGCCGGTCTGCGCCGAGCGGGAGCCCATCGTGCCGGTCCCGCGGGCGACCCGGTCGGTGTCGCCGGCGACCACCTCGATCCGCTCCACCGGGATGCCGAGCTGCTCGCTGGCCAGCATCGCCCAGGTCGTCCGGTGGCCCTGGCCGCTGGCGGAGCTGCCGGTGCGGACCAGCCCCCCGCCCGCCGGGGTGACCTCCACCGCGCCGTACTCGCCGCCCGGCCCGCCGCCGGACACCTCCACGTAGGACGACAGGCCGACGCCGAGCTGCCGCGGGCCGCCCGCCGCCCGGCGGCTGGCCTGCTCGGCGCGCGCCCCCGCGTAGCCGCCCACCTCCAGCGCCAGCTCGAGCGCGCGGCGGTAGTCGCCGCTGTCGTAGACGGTGCCGGTCGCGGTCGTCCACGGGAAGGCGTCGCCGGCGACCAGGTTGCGCCGCCGCAGCTCGGCGGGGTCCATGCCGACCTCGGCGGCGAACAGGTCGACCGCCCGCTCGATCGCCATGGTCGCCTCGGGCCGGCCCGCGCCGCGGTAGGGCCCCACCGGCACCGTGGTCGTCACCAGCGAGCGCCCGCCCGCCTCCACCCTGGGGATGGCGTAGGCGCCGCTGGCGAGCTGCCGCGCGCGGCTGGGCAGGAAGGCGGCGAAGCGCGGGTAGGCGCCGCAGTCCTGCAGCACCTGGAGGCGGTAGGCGAGCAGGGTGCCGTCGCGGCGGCCGCCGAGCGCGACCTGCTGCACCTGCGCGCGGCCGTGGGTCAGGCCGAGCATGCTCTCCGAGCGGGTCTCCACCCAGCGCAGCGGCCGGCCGACCCGCCGGGCGAGCCAGGCGAGCAGCAGCTCCTCCGGGTAGGGGGAGCCCTTGGACCCGAAGGCGCCGCCCACCTCCGGGCAGCGCACCCGCACCCGCGCCGGCGGCACGCCGAGCGCCCTGGCGAGCGCGTCGCGCACCCGGTGCGGCGCCTGGGTCGACACCCAGAAGGTCAGGCGGCCGTCCTCGCCCCAGGCGGCCGCGGCGGCGCGGCCCTCCAGCGGGCACGGCGCCAGCCGCTGGACCACCTGCCGCTGCCGCACCACCACCTCGCAGCCGTCGAACAGGGCCGGGTCGGGCCGCGGCTCCTCGGCGCGGAAGGCCACGTTGCTGCCGGCCTCCGGGAACAGCAGCACCGTCCCCTCGTCGGCCGTCTCCACGCCGGCGACCGGCTCCAGCCAGTCGTAGTCGACCGCGACCAGCTCGGCGGCGTCCACGCCCTGCTCGCGGGTCTCGCTGACGACCGCCGCCAGCGGCTCGCCGACGAAGCGGACCACCCGGTCGGCCAGCCACGGCCGCACCATCGCCTGGTTGAACGCGGGCATCGCCGGCGGGATCGGCGCCAGGTCGAGGTCGGCGGCGGTGACCACCGCCAGCACGCCCGGGGCGGCCGCCGCGGCCCCGGTGTCGACCGCCACGCGGGCGTGCGCCTCGCTGGAGCGCGCGTAGGTGACGTGCGCGGCCCCGCCGAGGTCCAGGTCGGCGACGTAGCGGCCGGCGCCGACCAGCAGCCGTTCGTCCTCCAGCCGCCGCAGCGGCCTGCCGAGCACCCGCCCGTCGCCGCCCTCCTCCGGGCTCATGCGGGGGAGTGTACCCGGGGAACCGTCGGCGGCCTGGCATGCTTCCGCGGGTCGAGGCCGGGCGTCACGCCGGCGGCCGCGCCTGGTCGACGGTGACCAGGCGCAGCTCGCTGGTGTAGCGCCCGCCGTCCGCGTCGGGCAGCCACGCCTGCTCGGGGGTCGGCAGCATCTCCTGCAGCGGCACCTCGGCCTCGGGGGAGGCGCGGGCCGCGTCGCGCACCGCGGCGGCCAGGACCTCCACGGACGGGGGCTGGCGAAGTCGACGAACAGCGGCTTCGGCTCGGTCGGCGGGCTGGCGAACGCGAACCGCGGCAGCCCCAGCGACCGCGCCCAGGCGCGGGCGGCCAGCCAGCGGGCGGCCAGCCAGCGGGCGGCCTCGTCCCGCCGGAAGGCGAAGCCGGCGGAGGCGGCCGCCCGCCAGCTCTCCCGCTGCACCACCAGCCGGTCGACGGTCACCCGCGGGGTGTGCGGCCGGCCGGCGCCGAACAGCTTGTACGCGTCCGCCACGGCCACCGCCAGCAGCCCGGCGACCACCTCGACCAGGTCGAAGCGGCGGCGGCCGTCGCGGGTGCGCGCCCACAGCCGCCCGCCCGCCTCCTCCACCAGCAGCGCGGCGACCGGCAGCTCCAGGTCGGGCCGGCCGCTCCAGGTGTCGGCGTAGGCGAGCTGCACCGTGCCCTCGCGCGCCAGCACGTCCACCTGCCGGGCCGACAGGCCCGGCCAGCTCCTGGGGTGCACCAGCCACACGCGCGGCTCGGGCAGGTCGGCCAGCACCTGCTGGCGCAGCCGTTCGGGCCGCGGGTGCTGGCCGAGCAGCGCGGTGCCGTCGATGCCGACGGTGGCCACGTGCAGCTCGCCGAGAACCACCTCGAAGTCGCCGCGCCCGACCGCGGCGGCGTCGGCGGCGGCGAGCTGCAGGTCGGGGGTGGCGTAGCGGGCCTGCGCCCAGCCGGGCCGCGCGGCCGGGAAGGCGGCCAGCACCCGCGGCCGCAGCGCGTCGCTGCGGAGCCGCACCCGCCGGCGGCCGGCGTGCAGGCCGAGCAGCGCGGCCCAGCGGGCGGCGAAGTCCTCCAGCAGCCGGTCGAGCGGCTTGCGGCCCTCGCCGAGCAGCAGCCGCGCCGCCCAGGGCAGCAGGCTGGCCAGCTCCACCGGCGCCACGCCCGCCTCGGCCGCCAGCTGGGCGTGGACCTCGCCGAGCGCCGCGCGGCAGACGCCGGCGGCCTCGGCGGTCAGCCAGCGCGCCCCCTGCAGCAGCAGCGTCAGCGCCGGCCCGAACGCCTCCAGCAGGCCCGGCCCGGCCAGCAGCTTCAGGTCGCGGCGGGCGTCCTCGTGGACCAGGGTGCGGCCGCCGTAGGTCTCGCCCGGGCGGCGCCGCGGGCCGGTCCCGGTGAGGCGCACGAAGGTGCCGTCCAGGGCGGCCAGCGCCCGGTCCAGCGCCTCCGGCCGCCCGGCCGCCGCGGCCACCGCGTCCCTGGCACGTTCCAGCTCCTCCAGCGGCGCTGATCCTGGCGCTGCGGGCGGTGTGGGCGGCCTGGGCCGAGGACGAGCTGCTCCACTTCCGCGGCCCGAGCACACCCTGATGACCATTCCTAAGGAGGTAGCGGGTGGGAACCCGCAGCCTCCGGCGGCACCGAACGGTCCTGTGCCGCCTGGTCCCCGACGTCGCCCCGCTCGGGCAGGCGGGTCTTGTGGGCCGCTGGCCCTGCCCGCTGTCCTCCTGGACCGCCGGGTCCCTGTGCCGTCGGCTCGGGTACGACCTCTGGCGCGGCCAAAGCCTTGCCGGGGGTCATGGCCTGCCCGACGGAGTCGGCAGCTCTCCGGTCACGATCCTCCGGTCGCACCCGGGCACACCCTCCCCGGCGCCGGGCTCGGTACCCAAGCCCACGCCTGCCGATCACCACCGCCGCCGCATGATGCCGCGACACGGTGACCGACGCTTTGGTTGATTGGTTGAGCGGGGCCTGCCAGAAGCGGCCGCCCCACACCGACGTCCACGCCGGG
>DASQWY010000124.1:0-4247 GCA_035640005.1 Actinomycetes bacterium | reverse complement strand
CTACGCCGGCATCGCCGTGGTGGCGCTGGCCGCGGCCGGCGCGCTGGTGGTGCTGCCCGCGCTGCTCGCCCTGCTGGGGCGGCGGGTGGACCGCTTCCGCCTGCCGATCGGCCGCCGCTGCGGACGCGCCACCGCCACCGGCGGCTTCTGGCACCGGCTCGCCACCTGGGTGATGCGCCGGCCGCTGCCGATCGCGCTGGCGGTCGTCGCCTTCCTGCTGCTGCTCGGCACGCCGTTCCAGCGGGTCAGCTTCGGCCTGCCCGACGACCGGGTGCTGCCGGCGCACGCCAGCAGCCGCCAGGTCTCCGACGCCATCCGCGCGGGCTTCGCCGCCGACGACGCCGGCGCCCTGTCGGTGGTGGCCGACGGCATCGGCGACCCGGGCCTGCACACCCTGGACATCGACGGCTACGCCACCGCGCTGTCGCGGCTGGACGGGGTCGCCAGGGTCGACGCCCTCACCGGCCAGTACGCCGGCGGCCGCCGCCTGCAGGGCCCGCTCGGCAGCGGCAGCGGCGGCGTCCCGGCGGCCGCCCGGCGTTTCGCCGCCGCCGACGGCACCTGGTTCTCGGTCGTCCCCAACGTCGACCCCAACTCCCCGGCGGGGGAGCGGCTGGTCCGCGACATCCGCGCCCTGCCGGCGCCGATCGGCGCCCAGGTCACCGGCCCGTCGGCGCAGTTGGTCGACACCAAGGCCTCGCTGTTCGGGCGGCTGCCGCTGGCCCTCGGCGTGATCGCCCTGGTCACCTTCCTGGTGCTGTTCCTGTTCACCGGCAGCGTGGTGATCCCGGTGAAGGCGCTGCTGCTCAACCTGCTGTCGCTCAGCGCCGTGTACGGCGCCATGGTCTACCTGTTCCAGGAGGGCCACCTGGCGACCGTCTTCGGGTTCACCGCAACGGGTACGATCGACACGTCCATGCCGGTGCTGCTGTTCTGCATCGCCTTCGGCCTCTCCATGGACTACGAGGTGTTCCTGCTGTCGCGGATCAAGGAGGAGCACGAGCGCAGCGGCGACACGGTCGCCGCGGTCGCGCTCGGGCTGGAGCGGACCGGCCGCATCGTCACCACCGCCGCGGCCCTGCTGGCGATCGTGTTCCTGGCGTTCGCGACCTCGCGGGTCAGCTTCCTGCAGCTGTTCGGGCTCGGCAGCGCGCTGGCGATCGTCGCCGACGCCACCCTGATCCGCGCCCTGCTGGTGCCGGCGTTCATGCGCCTGGCCGGCCGCGCCAACTGGTGGGCGCCGGGGCCGCTGCGGCGGCTCTACCAGCGGATCGGCCTGCACGAGGCCGCGGAGCCGGTCGCCGAGCCGGTCGCGGAGGTGGTCAGGGTCTGATGACCGCCACCAGCGCCGGCGCCTCCCCCCGCCGCCACCGCGCGCGGCGGGGGGAGGGGCCGCTGCTGCGCGAGGAGATCCTGGCGGCGGCCACCCGGCTGCTGCTGGAGACCGGCGACGAGGACGCGGTCTCCATCCGCGCGATCGCCGACGCGGTCGGGGTCACCCCGCCCTCGATCTACCTGCACTTCCCGGACAAGGGGGCGCTGATCTGGGCGGTCTGCGAGGAGCAGTTCCGCAAGCTCGACGACGAGATGGCCGCGGCCGCGGCGCGGGCCAGCGACCCGCTGGACGCCCTCAGGCGCCGCGGCCATGCCTACGTCCGCTTCGGCCTGGAGAACGCGGAGGCCTACCGGGTGCTGTTCATGCACCACCAGCACGACGTCCCCGAGGGCGTCGACCCCGAGGAGCTGGGCAAATCCGCCACCTTCCAGCACCTGGTGGAGGCGGTGGAGGCGTGCCTGCGGGACGGGATCATCCGGCCGGGCGACCCGCTGCAGATCTCCATCGGCCTGTGGGCGCTGGTCCACGGCCTCACCTCGCTGCTGATCTCCCTGCCCGCCTTCCCCTGGCCGGAGGGGCCCGGGCGGATGGTCGACCGGCTGGTCGCCGACCACATCGAGGGGCTGCTGCCGCGACCCTGAAGGGCATTGCTCGGGTTGTCCCCACCCCGCCCTGGCCAGGTCGCCGGATGGGCCAGGGGCCGGGCGGCGCCTAGCCTCGAGCTGGCAGGATCGTCGAGAACGAGGAGCGTGAACGGGATGAGCGCGCACGAGGCGGAGGTGCCGGCCCCGGCGTTCCGCCCGGGCCGGGTGCTGGCGGCGCCGGTGTCCCCGCACACCTGGGCGGCGACCGGCTACCTGGTCGCCACCCTGCCGCTCGGCACCTTCTGGTTCACGCTGCTGGCCGTCGGCCTGTCGGTGGGGCTCAGCCTGCTGATCGTCTGGGTCGGCCTGCCCGTGCTGGTGCTGACGATGCTCGCCTGGCGGGGCGGGGCGATGCTGGAGCGGCGCTGGCTGCGGGCCGCCCTCGGCGTGCGGGTCGCCGACCCCTACCAGCCGCTGCCGCCCGGCTCGCTCCTGCGCCGCCTGCGCATCCTGGCCAGCGACCCGGCCACCTGGAAGGACCTCGGCTACCTGGTGCTGCTGCTGCCGCTGGGGGTGCTGTGGTTCACCATCGTGGTGGCCCTGTGGTCGGTCGCGCTGGCGTTTGTGACCATGCCCGCGTGGTACCAGCTGATGCCGGCCGGCCAGGCGCGCATCTTCGGGATCGGCGGCGACCGGGTCCTGCTGCTGGTCGACTCGCTGCCGGAGGCGCTGCTGGTGGCGGTCGTCGGGCTGCTGCTGCTGGTCGCCGCCGCCTGGGTGGCGCGCGGCCTGGCGATCGCCCACGCCGCCGTCGCCGAGGCCCTGCTCGGCCCGAGCCAGGCGCAGCTGGCGGCCAGGGTGGAGGCGCTGCGGGCCAGCCGCGACCTGGCGGTGGACGCCGCCGAGGCCGAGCGGCGCCGCATCGAGCGCGACCTGCACGACGGCGCCCAGCAGCGGCTGGTGTCGCTGGCGATGGACCTCGGCAGGGCCAAGGAGAAGCTGGCCACCGACCCGGCCGCGGCCGGCGCGCTGGTCGGTGAGGCCCACCAGGAGGCCAAGCGCGCCCTGGCCGAGCTGCGCGACCTGGCTCGCGGCATCCACCCGGCGGTGCTCGCCGACCGCGGGCTGGACGCGGCCATCTCCGCCCTGGCCGCCCGCTCGCCCGTCCCGGTCGAGGTCGACGTCGCCACCGAGCGGCTGGGCAGCGCGGTCGAGTCGACCGCCTACTTCGTGGTCGCGGAGGCGCTCACCAACGCCGCCAAGCACGCGCGCGCCAGGGAGATCGCCGTGCGCATCAGCCGGGAGGACGGCCGGCTGGTGGTCGAGGTCCGCGACGACGGCGTCGGCGGGGCGGACCCGTCCGCCGGCGGCGGGCTGCGCGGCCTGGCCGACCGGGTCGCGGCCATCGACGGCCGGCTGAGCGTGTCCAGCCCGCCGGGCGGGCCGACCGTGGTCCGCGCCGAGCTGCCGGTCGCGCGCCTGTAGGCGGCTTCGTAACGTTCCCGAGACGCCGGCCGGCGACACTGTCCCCATGGGCACGGAAGGGGCCGCGGGCGGCCCGCCATGCAGGTGGTGGCCGGGCGCGCTGGCGTGGGCGCTGTGGGCGCTGGGGCTGCTCGCCCTGGTCGCCACCGCCTGGTTCGACCACCTGCTGCGCCGGGCCGGCCGGCCGGAGCTGGCCGAGCTCGACGCCGGCGGCGTCACCCTGCTGGCGCTGACCACCGCCAGCGCGGCCACGGTCGGGGCGCTGCTGGCCAGCCGCCGGCCGGCGCACCCGGTCGGCTGGCTGCTGCTGGCCTTCGCGCTGCTGCCCGGGGCGCTCGGCAACGCCGCCGACGGCTACGCCCGCTACGGGCTGCTGGCCCGGCCCGGGACGCTGCCGGCCGCGCGCGCCGCGGGGGTGCTCGCCTCCGCCAGCTTCGTGCCCGGGCTGGGCCTGGTCGCGTTCGTCCTGCTGCTCACCCCGACCGGGTCGCCGCCGTCGCCCCGCTGGCGCTGGTGGGCGTGGGTCACGGCGGCGGCACCGGCGGCGTTCCTGCTCTCGTGGGTGTTCGGGGTCCCCTCGGTCGACCCCGACTCGCCGTTGGGGGCGGTGCCGAACCCGCTGGCCGTCCACTCCCTGGCCGGGCCGCTGCAGGTCGTCTACGGCACCGCCTCCCCGATCACCGCCGTCACCCTGATGGTGGCGGCCGGCTCGCTGCTGCTGCGCTTCCGCCGGGCCCGCGGGGTGGAGCGCCAGCAGCTGCGCTGGCTGGCGGTCGCCGCCGCGCTGGCGCCGCCGGCGGTGCTGCTCACCGCGGCCGGCATCCTCCTCGGGCACGACGCCG
>DASQWY010000123.1:0-2689 GCA_035640005.1 Actinomycetes bacterium | reverse complement strand
TCTCGAACCGCACCAGGGCGATGGCGTTGTCCTCCGCCTGGATCGGGTGGACCAGCGTGTCCTTCCAGCAGATCACCTCGACCGGCCGGTTCCCCTTGCCGACGAACCCGCGAATGATCTCGATGCAGTGGCAGCCGAGGTCGACGATCGCGCCGCCGCCCGCCTTGCGCGCGTCCCAGAACCAGGCGCTGTGCGGGCCCGGGTGGGTCTCCCGCGACCGCACCCACAGCACCTCGCCGACCGCGCCGCCGCGCACCGAGGCGACCGCCTTGCGGGTCTTGGGGGTGTAGCAGAGGTCCTCCAGGTAACCGGCGAACACCCCGGCGCGCTCGACCTCCGCCAGGATCCGCCCGGCCTCCTCGGCCGTGCGCGCCAGCGGCTTGGTGCACAGCACCGCCTTGCCGCACGCCGCCGCCAGCGACACGGCCTCCTCGTGCAGGTCGTTCGGCAGGCCGACGACCACCACGTCGGTGTCGGGATGCTCGACCGCCTCCTTCAGGCTGGTGGTCGTGCGCGGGATCCCCCAGCGCTCCGCGAACGCCGCCGCCCGCTCCCCGGAGCGGGAGTAGGCGACCGCCACGCGGTCGGGCCCGCGCCGCCCGTGCAGCGTCATGGTGTAGAACTCGCCGATCAGCCCGGTGCCCAGCATGGTGACGCGGTGCGCGCGGCCCACTTGTCCTCCCAGATCCCCAGGCTTGTCATAGCAGAGCAGAACAGTAGTCTAGACATCCCGCCGGAGGGAAGGTCCTGAGAGGGAGGCTCGCATGGCACTCGGCGTCGGCATCGTCGGCAGCGGCTTCGTCGCCCGCTTCCACGTCCTCGGCTGGCAGTCGGTGCGCGACGCCGACATCACCGCCATCTGCAGCCGCAACACCCAGACCGCCGAGGAGCTCGCCGGGCTGGCGCGGCAGCTCGGCGTCGGCGAGCCCCACGTCCACACCGACCCCGCCGAGCTCGCCCGCGACCCGCGGGTCGACGCCATCTGGATCTGCTCCCCGAACCACCTGCGGGTCGAGCAGGTCGAGGCGGTCTGTGGCGAGGTCGCCGCCGGGCGCGCCGAGCTGGTCGGGCTCGCCTGCGAGAAGCCGCTGGCCCGCACCCTGGCCGAGGCGCGCCGGGTGGTCGGCCTGGTGGAGCAGGCCGGGCTGCTGCATGGCTACCTGGAGAACCAGGTGTTCGCGCCGGCGCTGCGGCGCGGCCGGCAGATCCTCTGGGAGCGCGCCGCCCTGCAGGCCGGCCCGCCCTACCTCGCCCGCGCCGCCGAGGAGCACGGCGGCCCGCACCGCAGCTGGTTCTGGGACCCGACCCGGCAGGGCGGCGGGGTGCTGAGCGACATGACCTGCCACACCGTCGAGGTGACCCGCAAGCTGCTCAGCCGGCCCGGCGAACCCGCCTACCTGACCCCCAGGGCCGTCTCCGCGCAGATCGCCGCGCTCAAGTGGACCCAGCCGCGCTACGCCGACGAGCTGCTGGAGCGCTACGGCGGCGAGGTCGACTACCGCCGCACCCCCGCCGAGGACTACGCCCGCGTGCAGGTCACCTACGAGACCGCCGACGGCCGCCAGGTGGTGGCCGAGGCGACCAGCTCCTGGAGCTACGTCGGGCCCGGCCTGCGGATCGCCTGCGAGGTGCTCGGCCCGGAGTACTCGATGGAGTGGAACACCCAGAGCGCCGAGGCCAGGCTGTTCCTCGGGCGCAACCTGGAGCAGGCGCAGCGGGCCGGCGAGGACCTGCTGGAGAAGCAGAACGCCGAGACCGGCCTGATGCCGGTGCTGGCGGACGAGGCGTTCAGCTACGGCTACCTGCACGAGGACCGGCACATGGTGCAGGCGTTCGCCGGCCGCCGGCAGCCGGAGGAGACCCTGCACGACGGGCTGGCCGTCACCGAGCTGCTGATGGCCGCCTACCTCTCCGCCGAGACCGGCCGGGTCGTGCACCTGCCCGACGAGCGCCTGGAGCAGTTCGTGCCGCAGGTCGCCCAGGGCACCTGGGATCCGTCCGCCCTGCCGGGCGCGCCCGCCGCCCGGTAGGCCGCGGGCGTCAGCGCAGCAGCCAGCCGCCGTCCACCGGCAGGCTGGCGCCGGTGGTGCGGCCCGACGCCGGCGACAGCAGCCAGGCCACGGCCGCGGCCACCTCGTCGGCGGTCACCGCCGTGGCGCCGAGCGGCTGCAGCTCGGGCAGGCGGCCGGCGACCCGCTCGTCGCGCAGCGCCCGGCCGGCCATCGGCGTGTCGACCAGCCCGCTGGCGACCAGGTTCACCCGCACCCCCCTGGCGGCCACCTCCATGGCCGCCACCCGGGTCAGGCTGGCCAGCCCGCCCTTGCTGGCGGCGTACGCGGCGGTCAGGAAGTCCGGGTCGGCGGACTGGCCGAGCACCGAGCCGATGCTGACGAACGAGCCGCCGGCCCGCTCCAGCGCCGGCAGCCCGGCGCGCAGCAGCCGGAAGACCGACTCGAGGTTGACCCGCAGGACCTCGGCCCAGGCGGCGTCGGCGCAGCGGGTGACCGGCCCGTCGCCGAGCCGCCGGCCGCTCATCCCGACCGCGTGGACGATCCCGTCCAGGCCGCCGAGGGCGGCGGCGGCCAGCTCCACGGCCCGCTCGGCGCCGCCGGGGACGGTGACGTCGACCTCGTGGACGCCGGCCGCGCTCGGGTCGCGGTCGACCCCGACGACCCGGTGCCCGGCGCCC
>DASQWY010000122.1:0-3376 GCA_035640005.1 Actinomycetes bacterium | reverse complement strand
CGCCAGCCGCCGCTTCGACATCGGCGGGCAGCGGGCCGGGGTGATCTCCAACGTGGCCGGCGACCAGATCAACAACCAGAACCTGAACCTCCGCTTCGCGCCGCTACGGCGCCGGGCGCGGGCGCTGCTGCGGACCGGGGTGGCCCTGCTGCTCGCCAGCGTCGGGCTGGAGCTGGTCGGCTTCGTCCGCTACGCCTCCGCCTTCCTCGACTGGATCCACGCCCTGTTCAACGCCGGAGCGGACACCGACCCGGGGTCGCTGGAACCGGCGTTCACCGGCATGCTCACCGCCATCCTGCCGTTCACGATCGCCGCGGGGGTGCTGCTGCTGGCCGGGCTGGCCTGCATCGCCGCCGGCCTGTCGGTCCGGCGCCGCGTGAGAGAGGCAGGGCCATGAGTGCCACGGTGCGCGCGCTGCCGCGGTGGACGACGACGCCGGAGCGTGCCGAATGAGCGGCGGCGGCGTGTTCAACATCGGCAGCCAGCAGGCGGGCGTCGTGAACAACGTGGCCGGCGACCAGACGATCGGGCAGCTGCAGGCCGGCCTGGAGGTCGGCGCCCTGGCCGCCGTCGGCGACCTGCGGTCCGCGCTGGCCGCCGCCGGCCTGCCCGAGCCGGAGCGGCGGGCGGCCGGCCGCGCCGTCGACGAGGTCGAGGGGGAGCTGCGCCGCCCCGCGCCCGACCGCCGCCGGGTCGCCGGCCGGCTGGAGGAGCTGGCCGGCCTGCTGGGCAGGGCCGGCGCCCTGGCCGCCGCCGCCGACCGGCTGGTCCCGCCGCTGCAGCACCTGGCCGGCTGGCTCGGACCGGCCGGCCACGCCCTGCTGGCGCTGCTGCCGTAGCCCGCCCGACCCCGGCCGGCGAGGGCCGGTCGCACACGTCGCGCTCGCCGCCAGCGGCACAAGAGTTGACACATCGACACAGATACAAAGACACTAAACTACGCTCGTGTAGTTACAACTGTGTAGTTCGCGCCAGTGGTCGACCGTTCGGCCCGCCCCGGTTGGGCCGGGCAGGGGGCGTCAGTGGGGCAACCGGTCGCCGGTCGAGACGACGGCCCGCCGTCGGGGCGGGGCCCGCAGCCGCTTCGCGCGGTGCTCGCCGAGGTGCTGGCGGGGCTGCTGGCCAGGCACGAGCCCCGCGCCGGCGGCCTGCTCGCGCAGGCGTCCGGGCCGCTGGAGCGGATCTTCCTGGCGATCTGGTGGTCGACGGCGCCGCCGGGCACGGTGGCCGAGCCGCAGCGCCGCATCGGGCCCTACCGGGTCGGCCTGCTGGTCGACTCCCGGGTGGTGGTCGAGATCGACCAGCCGCCCGCCAGCCCGCCAACCCCCGACCAGGCCGTCCGCGACCGGCAGCGCGACCGCTACCTGGTGGCGCGCGGCTACGCCGTGCTCCGCTTCGCCGGCTCCGAGGTCCGCGACGACCCCTGGCGCTGCGTGGCCGAGGTGTGCGACTACCTGCTCGCCTCCGCCCACCGCCCCGGCGCCTGAGGGTCGGTGGATCGGCGGGCCGGCGCGCCGAGCGGCTGACACCCAACCCGGGCGACCGACTTAGGATGGCTCCGACCTGGTTCCGCCGAGGACGGCTGGAGGCCACCCATGTGCTACGACCTTCACGCCAGACCGCCGCTGCCGCCGATCGCGGGCGCCGCCGCCGAGCAGGGCGACGTGGTGCTCACCGCGGCCGACGGCAACCGCCTGGCCGCCTACTACGCCCGCGCGGCCGAACCGGGCGGCGCTGGCGTGGCGGTGCTGCCCGACGTCCGCGGCTTGCACCCCTTCTACAAGGAGCTGGCCCAGCGCTTCGCCGAGGCGGGCGTGGACGCGGTGGCGATCGACTACTTCGGCCGCACCGCCGGGGTCGGCCCGCGCGGCGACGACTTCGAGTACCGGTCCCACGTCGACCAGACGACGCCCGAGGGCATCAGCGCCGACACCGCCGCCGCGGTCGCCCGCCTGCGCTCCCCCCACGGCGGCTCCGTCCGGGCGGTGTTCACGGTGGGGTTCTGCTTCGGCGGCGGCTACTCCTGGCGGCAGGCGGCCGAGGGGCACGACCTCGCCGGCGCGATCGGCTTCTACGGCAGGCCGGAGCGGGTCCTGCCGGTGCTGGACCAGCTGCGGGCGCCGCTGCTGCTGCTGGTCGCCGGCGCCGACCAGGCCACGCCGCAGTCGGCCTTCCAGGACTTCGCCGGCCAGCTGGACGGCGCCGGCGTGCCCAACCAGATGCACGTCTACCAGGGCGCGCCGCACTCGTTCTTCGACCGCCGCTACGACGAGTGGAAGGACGCCTGCGACGACGCCTGGCGCCGGCTGCTGGCCTTCGTCGCCGCCCACACCCCGCCCGCCTGAGCGGCCGCCCGGAGCCCGGGCGCCACGGACCAACCGACCGCCCGGGCGGCCGGTGGCGGGTTGGCGTCTACTGGGAGGCGGAGACGGTGCGGACGTTCGCGGCCTGGGGGCCCTTGGCGCCCTCGGCGACGTCGAACTCGACCCGCTGCCCCTCGTCCAGCGAGCGGTAGCCCCTGGACTGGATGGCACTGAAGTGAACGAACAGGTCCGGGCCCTCGTCCTGGGCGATGAACCCGTACCCCTTGTCGGCGTTGAACCACTTGACGGTTCCACTCGCCATCTGCGGTGTCCCTCCTCTGGGATCAGCTGCCTTGCGCAAAGGGACACGCTCACCCGGGACCGCGGGCTCGAACCATGTGCACCTTGCCGGCGCGACGGTAGCACAATCCCGCCAGCGCACGCGCCAACTGTGGACAATCCGGGCGAACGCTCGTTCAGATCCCGGTGGTCGACCGCGGGTACGCCACCTGCGGGTCGGTGACCACGTTGACCAGGTACGGGACGCCGGCGTCCAGGGCGCGCCGCAGCGCCGGGCCGAGGTCGGCGGGGCTGGTGACCAGCTCGCCGGCGCCGCCGAGGGCGCGGCACACCTGGTCGTAGCGGCAGCCCGGCTGCAGGTCGGCGGCCACGTCGTAGCCGAACAGGGCGCGCATCGGGTGCTTCTCCAGCCCCCAGATGCCGTTGTTGCCGCAGACGATCGCCACCGGCAGCCGGTGGCGCACCAGCGTGTCGACGTCCATCAGCGAGAAGCCGGCCGCGCCGTCGCCCAGCAGCAGCACCACCTGCGCGTCCGGCCGGTGCAGGCGGGCCGCGACCGCGTAGCCGAGCCCGCTGCCGAGGCAGCCGTAGGGGCCGGGGTCCAGCCAGCCGCCGGGGCGGGCCGGCTCCAGGTAGCGGCCGGCGAAGGAGACGAAGTCGCCGCCGTCGCCGATCACCACCGCGTCGTCGTCCAGCAGCCGCCGCAGCTCGCCGTACACCCTGGCCGGGTGGATGGGCTCGGCGTCGCTGGCCAGCAGCGGCTCGTCCCGGGC
>DASQWY010000121.1:0-2943 GCA_035640005.1 Actinomycetes bacterium | reverse complement strand
CCGCCACCACCCAGGCCGCCAAGCCCGGCGCCGCCGGCGTGCGGGCGGCGGCCGGCTGGCGCCGGGCGCTGGTGCGGCGGGCGCTGCACGGCGAGGTCACCCTGCAGACCAAGCAGGGTCGCAACACGGTGGTGCTGGCGCGCGGCAAGGTGACCGCGCTGTCGGGCACCTCGATCACCATCACCAGCGTCGACAACGTGGCCACCACGTTCACGATCAACGGCGACACCCGCTTCGGGTTCCTGCGCCAACCCGACCCGCGGGCGGAGCTGAAGCAGGGCGACGAGGCGGCGGTGGTCGGCGTGAGGTCGGGCGGCGCCAACGTGGCCAGGCGGGTGGTGAGCGCCAAGGACCTCCCGAACGCCGGCGCCACTCCGTAGCGCCGGCCCGTCCAGCCCCGGCCGGGGCGTCCGGCCGGGGCGTCCGGCTCTCTAGTTCCCGTTGGCGGCCAGCAGCGCGGCCAGCAGCACGATCAGGAAGAAGCCGAGCGCCAGCCACAGCGAGCGCAGCGCGTGGCGGGCGATCGGAACCGGCCGCAGGGGCAGCAGGCGGCGGCCGCAGTCGCATAGGCCGGGCGCGAAGGCGACCCGATGGCCCTCGCTGCAGGCGAACCGCGGGCGGGCGCGCACGTCGTAGCCGCAGCCGGCGCAGGCGACGCTGGCCGGCGCGTTCTCGCGCCCGCAGCGCGGGCAGACGCGCAGGGAGGCCAGCTCCCAGGCGAGCACGCCGGCGGTCATCGCCGCCAGGCCGCCGAAGATCACGAAGGTGATCAGGCCGGAGGCGACGGTGTCGTGAAGGGCGACGGTGAACAGCACGCTGCCGAACGCCGAGGCGGCCAGGGCGACGCCGATCGCGACGGCGGTGGAGCGCACCGCCAGCGGGCGCTGGCTGCTGAGCGATCGGAACGGGTTCATGCTGCATCTAGGCTAACCGTTCCTCCCGGTGCCCGTGGTGCAGGCGGGGGCCGTCGTCTAGCCTGGAAGCAGGAACGACCGGGACGGAGGCGGCATGGCGGCGATGGACGGGCACAGGACGCAGTGGCGGGAGCTGTACCACGAGGTGCTGGCGACCAACCTCTGCACCGGCTGCGCGGCCTGCGTGATGGCCTGCCCGCGGGACGTCCTGGAGCTCGACCACGCCGAGACCTACCACCCGTTCAACGTCGAGCTGAGCACCGCCGTGGACGACTGCGTGCACGGCCAGCGCGGCTGCGACATCTGCACGCGCGCGTGCCCGCGCTTCCGCGACTGGGAGGCGGAGAGCGACCAGGCGCTGTTCGGGCGGGCGCGGGAGGCGGAGGAGGTGATCGGCATCCACCGCGGCGTCTGGCTGGTCCGGGCGACCGACCCGCAGGTCCTGGCGGCCGGGCAGGACGGCGGGCTGGTGTCGGCGCTGCTGCTGTGGGGGCTGGAGAGCGGCCGCATCGAGGGGGCGCTGACGTCGCGCCGGTCGGCCACCCGGCTGTGGGACTGCGAGCCGTTCCTGGCCACCACCCGGGCGGAGGTGCTGGAGGCGGCCGGTTCGCGCTACACCTACGCGGCCAACCCGCTGGCGATGAAGGAGGCCGAGCGGCGCGGCCTCAAGCACCTGGCGCTGGTGGGGATGAGCTGCCAGGCCTCGATCAACGGCACCCTGGCCGCCAGGCGGGTCAACAAGTACGCCAGGCGGATCGAGCTGACCATCGGCCTGCTGTGCTCCAAGTCGTTCCAGTACGACGGCCTGCGCCGGGTGCTGGCCGAGGGGTACGGCGTGCCGTTGGAGGACGTGGCCAAGGTCAACATCAAGGGCCGCTTCCAGGTGTGGCGCCGCTCCACCGGCGAGCTGCTGGAGATCCCGCTCAAGCAGCTGCAGGGCGCCACCCGGGAGGGCTGCAAGCTGTGCCCGGACTTCGCGGCGCAGCACGCCGACATCTCCGCCGGCGGGCTCGGCCAGCATGACGGCTGGACGCTGACGGTGGTCCGCACCGGGCGGGGCGAGCAGTGGCTGGCCGAGGCGCAGGCGGCTGGGGTGGTCGCGGTCAGGCCTGGCGAGGAGGACCCGGCGGCGCTGGCGCTCACCGCCAAGCTGGCGGTCCGCTCCCGGCGGCGCTGGCCGGCCGGCCTGGAGGAGCCCGGGCACGGGGCGCCCGGGCGGCTCCCGATCGCGGAGACCGCCAGCGGGGTTCCGACAGGAAATGCGTAGAACTCCGTAGGAATCAGCCGGCGCGGATCCTAGTTGCGCGCGGGCGCTCGGAACCGTGCCGCAACCCCTCCTAGCTCGGTCAACGGGCTCCGCGTTGGTCGCGGGGTCTCGCCGGCCGGGCCAGCCGAGCCAATTTGGAGGGATCGTGCGCCGGTGGGATAGGCTGCCGGCGGCGAGGTGCGAACGTCGCCCGGGTTCGCACGCCAGGCCGCGGTGGCCGCCACCCCCGTCGGCTGACCCGATGCGTTGAACGGTCGTCGCCCCGGCATTCGCAAGGGGGGGAGGATGCCATGGCCACCGAGCGGCAGAGGCAGCAGCGGGAGCTGGAGGAGATCCGCCGGTCGTTCCTGGAGGTGGGCACCAAGGTGGGCTCGCTGTTCGAGCCCGCCAAGCCGAACGGGAACGGCGACGAGCAGCGACCCACGCCGGCTCCGGTCGCGCTGCCGCCCCCCGAGGGCCGGCCGACCTGGACGCTGGCGGTGCTGGCGCTCGCCTGCCTGGTGCTCGGGGTCGGGCTCGGTTTCCTGGTGCGCGGCCCTTCCGGCCCCACCGGGCCGACCCCCACCTCGATCGTCACCCACACCGTGCCCAAGGCGGTCCCGGTCGCTCCGGCGGCGTGCCTGGAGACGGCCAGGCGGGCCGACATCCTGATCGACCTGTACACCCGCAACATCCGTGACAACCGCCTGACGCTGGCGCTGAAGTCCTACACCCTGGCCAGCCAGGCCTGCCGCAAGGAGGCATCCCCGTGACCCGCCCACC
>DASQWY010000120.1:0-4903 GCA_035640005.1 Actinomycetes bacterium | reverse complement strand
GGCGGGCGGGAACCCGCAGCAGCGCCAGCTCGGGCGCGTCCACCACCGGCTCCAGCCCGTCCAGTCGGGGCAGGTCGACGGCCCAGCCGTCCACCTTGTACAGCAGCACGTAGCGGACGCCCGCCGCCGGCAGGCCGGGGGCGAGCGGCCCGCCGCCCCGGACCAGCGGGGCCAGCCGGGCCGCGTAGGGGTCCTCGCCCGGCACGGTCAGGCCGGCCAGCTCCAGGTCGTCGTTGCCGACCGACCGGCGGGTGAACCAGCGCTGCGCCGGGTCCAGCGCCACCCGCTCGCCGTTCCACGGGAAGGCGAGGTACAGGTGCCAGGGCAGCACCAGCACCGCCCCGGGCACCGGGTCGGCCGCCATCGCCGCGCGGGCCCGCGCGAAGGCCGGCGGGTAGTCCACGGCGGCCAGCCGGCCGGTGGCGCCCCACGCCAGCGCCGGCAGCAGCAGCACCGGCGCGGCCGCCAGCAGGGCCACGGCCGCCACCCGCAGGCGGCCGAGCCGATTCTCCGGGGCACCCGTGCCGGGTTCCCCGGACCCCTCCCGATTCTCCGGGGCACCCGTACCGGGTTCCCCGGACCCCTCCAAGGCCGCCGCCACCCGCTCGACCCCCAGGCCGAAGGCGAGCGCCTCGGCGAGGGCGAGCGGGGCGACGAACTTCTGCGCGTCGCGCAGCAGGCCGGCGCCTGGCAGGTGCCTGGCGGCCGCCTCGGCGAGGTCGCGCCCGGCCGGGGCGGCCGCCGCCGCGGCCAGCAGTAGGCCGGCCGCCGCCGCCAGCAGCAGCCCGGCCAGGGCCCCCCGCGGCCAGCGGCCGGCCAGGGCGGGCAGGCCGGCGGCGGCGACCGCCAGCACCACCGCGAACCCGGCCAGCCACGGCCAGCTGCCCAGGCCGGGCGGCACCGCCAGCCGGTTCCAGATGCCGCCGAGGCCGAGCAGGCTGCCGACGGTCCCGAGCGGCCCGTCCGGGCGGGAGGCGAACGCCGCCACCCCGGCCGGCCGCACCGGCAGGCCGCCCGGCCGCAGCAGGCTCGGCAGCAGCCACGGCCCGCACAGCAGCAGCGCCAGCCCGAGCACCGTCCCGGCCCGGCGGCCCGCGGCCGCGCGGCCTTCCCAGGGAGGCGCGGCCGCCAGGCAGAGGGCCACGCCCGCGGCGATCAGCCCGCCGGGCGGGCTCCCGAAGGCGGCGACCGCCAGCCCGCCGGCCAGCCGCCTGGCCGCGTGCGCGGCGCCGGCGCGCAGGTCGATCGCCGCCCTCGCCACCCACGGCAGCGCGGCGTAGCCGGCCAGCAAGCCCCAGTGGCCCATCACCAGCCGCTCGTACACCAACGGGTTCCAGGCGTACAGGGCGGCCGCGGCCGTCCGCGCCGGCGCGCCACCGGGCACCAGCCGGGCCGCGCCAAGGCCGGCGCCGAACAGCGCGCCGGCCAGGACCAGCTTCTGCACCAGGTCGGCGGGGACGGCGCGGGAGGCCAGCGCGACCAGCAGGTCGGCGGGGACCGCCCTGGGCGCCGCCGCGCCGAGACCGAGCAGGCCGCGGCCGAGCTGCAGCCGCGGCACGAACACCATGTCGTAGCTGAGCACGTACCCGCGGACCAGCAGCGGCGCCAGGGCGAGCAGCGCCAGGACGGCGGCCGCCAGCGCCCCGCCGTGCGCGGCGGCCAGGTCGCGGAGCCGGAGCCCCGCCCGCCGGCCGGCCGCGGCCGGCCGGGTCGCGGTCAGATCGCGCCGGCCGGGTGGCCCTCGCCTTCCGGCCCCCGCACCCGCCGCCCCTCCGGCAGCCGCAGCATGCTCAGGCCGACCGCCAGCAGCACCAGCCCGACCACCACCCCGCCGAGGGGGAGCAGCAGCCCGAGCAGGCGGAGCTGGCGGATCCCCTCGTTCGCCTTGTTGGCGAGCGCGTCGACGGTGGCGTCGTCGTAGACGAGCGAACCGTCGATCAGGGTGAGGACCTGCTGGCCTCCGGGCGTCTCCAGCACCTGGTTCACGTCCTGCTGCGCCTTGACGATGACCCCGGTGGTCGGCTCCACCCACAGCGTGGTCACGTTCGAGTACATCCGGTTGGTGGTCACGCTGGGAACGTCCGGCTGGCCGGCCAGCGAGCCGGGCACCTCCTGGGGACCGAGGTTGAGCCGGTCGAAGCGCTGCTCGAAGCGGTAGACGGTGAGCCCGCGGAGCTTCTCCTGGCGGGTGAACACCGCCGGCGCGGCCCGCTGCGACTTGTCGTCCCAGAACTGGTAGCTCTGCTTCTTGGCGTCGAACGGGAATTTCAGGGTGAGGCCCTCGTGGCGGGGGTTCTCGCCGCAGCAGTGGACCGACTCGGCGCTCACCCGGTCCAGCGCGATCCGCTCCTGGGTGGCCTGGACCAGGCCGCCGTCGGCGGCGAGGGTGGTGATGAAGGTGTCCCACACGGCGACGTCGCTGGAGCCGGCCTTGACGTCGCCGCGGACGGTGCGGATGTTGGTGAGCCCCACGCCGCTGATCTCGCGCAGCTTGTCGGGGCTGGGGTTGAAATAGGTGCCGGTGCCGACCGCCACGGGCTTGTCGTACTCGTCGAGCGGGGCCTTCTTCAGCCGCGGGTAGGCGTAGGCGCGCTCCAGGATGCCGAAGAACAGCAGCAGCAGGCCCAGAAAGACCAGCACGTAGCCGACACGACGTCCCACCGTGGCCTCCTCGAAGCAGCGCGCGTGCCCGACTTAACCGGCCTCGAACACTACACAAACATTGGGTCGAAAAACATAGACTTGCGCGGTCGGTGGAAACTCGCCCGGGGCAGGAGGTCGCCACCCTGAGCAGCGACCTCGTCCGTGTGGAGCGACCCGCGCCGCAACCCCCCGGCCGGCCCGGACTGCTGCCGGCCCTGGACTGGGAGGCCAGCGCCTACCTGCTGCTCGGCCTGCTGGTGGCGGTGGCGGTGATCGGCACCGACCACGGCTGGTTCACGCCCGACACCAAGCCGGAGGTCTACCTGGCCCCGGTGCGCACGCTGGCCCGCACCCTGGCCACCTGGGACGCCGACCCGCACCTCGGCCAGCCGAACTTCCAGACCGGCCTGCTGCCGGTGACCGTGGTGGTCTCGGCGATCCACGCCCTCGGCCTCCCGGCCTGGCTGGTGCTGCGGCTGTGGCGCCTGCTGCTGCTGGGGGTCGCCGGCGCCGGCGCGGTCCGCCTGTTCAGCCTGCTGACCGGCGATCGGTCCACCCCGGCCGGCCGGGTCGCCACCGCGGCGGTGTACGTGGCCAACCCCTACGTGGTGGTGGCCGGGGCGACCACGCCGATCCTGGTCCCCTACGCGCTGCTGCCCTGGCTGCTGCTGGCGCTGGCCAGGAGCGTGCGCTCGCCGGCGTCGTGGCGCTGGCCGGCCGCGTTCGCCCTGGTCGTGTTCCTGATGACCGGCATGAACGCCGGCGTGGTGACCGTGTTCATGGGCCTGGCCGTCCCCTGCTACCTCGCCTACGCGCGCCTGGTCGAGCGGGCGTCCTGGCGGCGGCTGCTGCTGCCGACCGCGCGCTGCCTGCTGCTGGCCGTGCTGGTGTCGCTGTACTGGCTGGTCCCTGCCGCCATGGCCCGCGGCACCGGCTCGGTGGTGGCCGCCTTCACCGAGCGGCCGGAGAACGTGGCCAGCACCTCCTCCTACTCCGAGACCCTGCGCCTGCTCGGCTTCTGGGTGATGTACTTCCAGCAGGACGCGCGCCTGGCGATCCCGGGGGCGGTCGGCTACCTGACCAACCCGCTGCTGGTGCTGGCCAGCTTCCTGCTGCCGGTGCTGGCCGCCGCCAGCGCGCTGCTGGCCCGCTCGCGGGTGCGCGCGCTGGCGGTGCTGCTGCTGGCCGTGGCCGTGCCGGTGATGGTGGGGCTGTTCCCGCCGACCGCGCCGTCGCCCTTCGGCCGCCTGCTGGGGCGCGCCTTCGACGACCTGCCGGGCGCGATCGCCTTCCGCACCACCAACAAGGCCGGCGCGCTGGTGGCGCTGGCCTACGCGCTGCTGTTCGGCCTGGGCGCCGCCGAGCTGTTCCGGCGGGCGACCCCCGCGGACCTGCCGCTGCGCTCCTGGGTGGCCGCCCTGACCGCGCTGGCGCTGGCGGTGGCGGTGATGCCCGCCTGGGACGGCGGCCTGTACCCGACCCGCTACAAGGTGCCCGCCTACTGGCGGCGGCTGGCCGCCGACGTCAACGCCGGTCCCGCCTCCAGCCGCGTGCTGCTCGCCCCCGGGGCCAGCAACACCGCCTACCGCTGGGGCATGGAAGGTCCCGACGACCTGGAGCCGTCGCTGTTCTCGCGACCGTCGGTGGTGCGCTCGACCGTGCCGAACGGCTCGCTGGAGCAGACCAACTTCCTGGCCGCCCTGGACGACCCGATGAGCGCCGGCGCCGCCGACCCCGGGGTGGTGGCCGCGATGGCCCGCTACCTGGGCGCCGGCGAGGTGGTGGTCCGCAACGACCTGCGCTGGGAGTCGTTCGGCGGGTCCAGCCCGGCGTCGCTGGCGGCCAGCCTGTCGGGCAGCCGGGAGCTGCGGCTGGCCGGCGGCTACGGCCGCCCGGGCGAGAACACCGTCGCCGCCGGCGGGCTCGGCTACTCCGCCGCGCAGGCCCGCGCGGACGCGGCCCTGCCGCCGCTGCAGCGGTACGCGGTGGCGGGCGCGCGGCCGGTCGTCCGGACCGAGCCCACCCAGGGGACCATGCTGGTCGACGGCGACAGCTTCGCGGTCCCCTCGCTGGTCCGCCTCGGCCTGGCCCGCGGCGGGCCAGCGTTCCGGCTGCTCGGCTCGATGTCACCGGCGGCGCTGGCCGACGCGCTCGGCGACGAGTCCCGGATCGTCCTGACCGACAGCAACCGCCGCCGCGCCTGGGGCAGCTTCCGGGTCAGCCAGAACTGGTCGCCGACCCACCGGGCCGACCAGCCGCT
>DASQWY010000119.1:0-13806 GCA_035640005.1 Actinomycetes bacterium | reverse complement strand
CGCGGTCGTGCTGCCGCTATTCGTGATCTTCCGCTTCACCGGGCTGCTCGGCAGCACCTGGGGCCTGGTCGTGGCCTACCTGACGTTCAACCTGCCGTTCGCGATCTGGATCATGAACGCGTTCTTCGCCGAGCTGCCGCGCTCGCTAGAGGAGGCGGCGATGGTCGACGGCGCGTCACGCTGGACGTCGTTCCGCCGGATCGCGCTGCCGCTGGCGTTGCCCGGCGTCGCCACGACCGCCATCCTCTGCCTCGTGTTCTCCTGGAACGACTACGCGTTCGCGGTGACGTTCTCCGGGCCCGACAGTCAGACGCTGCCGATCGCCGCGTCGCAGCTGGTCACCCAGACGTCGATCGACTGGGGCCAGCTGACCGCGATCGGCACGATCGTCGTCGCGCCGATGATGCTGGTCGGGCTGATCGTCCGTCGATGGCTCGTCACCGGCCTCACCCTCGGGGCGGTGACCGGCGAATGATCAATCGCGCAGCCGTCCTGACCGCGCCGGGCGAGATCGTCGTCGAAGACCGGACCGTTCCGGAGCCGGGACCGCGCGAGGTGCTCGTCGAGATCGCCTCGGTCGGCGTGTGCGGCTCCGACGTCCACTACTACGAGCACGGCCGCATCGGCCCCCACGTCGTCGACAAGCCGCTGATCCTGGGCCACGAGTCGGGCGGCGTGATCGTCGGGCGAGGACCGGGCGCCGACCGGCATCGGCTCGGCCAGCGGGTCGCGCTGGAGCCAGGGGTGCCATGCGGGCGCTGCCGGCAGTGCCGCGCCGGCCGCTACAACCTCTGCCCGGACGTGCGCTTCTTCGCCACCCCACCGATCGACGGGGCCTTCTGCAACTACGTGACCATCCACGAGGACTTCGCCTACCCGCTTCCCGACTCGGTCTCCGACGACGCGGGCGCCATGATCGAGCCGCTCTCGGTCGGGGTGTGGGCCTGCCGCAAGGCGCACCTTGTCGGCGGCGAGCACGTGCTGGTCACCGGGGCCGGTCCGATCGGCCTACTGGCCATGCAGGCCGCGCTGGCCCTCGGCGCCACCGCGGTCACCGTCACCGATGTCAGCCCCAACCGGCTGGAGCTGGCCCGCCGGACCGGCGCGACCACCATGCTGGACCTGCGCAGCCAGCCCCTTGGCCAGGCGGGGGTGGAGGCCAACGTGCTGCTGGAGTGCTCGGGGCATCCCGCGGCGCTGGCCGACGGGATCCGCGCGCTGCAGCCGGCCGGCGTGGCCGTGGCCGTGGGCATGGGGCCCGGCGAGGAGGCCACCGTGCCGCTGGCGCTGCTGCAGGGCCGCGAGCTGACCCTGACCGGCACCTTCCGGTACGCCAACACCTACCCGACCGCGATCGATCTGGTGGCCACCGGCCGGGTCGACGTGGAGGCGATCGTCACCGGCCACTACCCGCTGGAGCAGGCCGAGCAGGCCCTACGGGCAGGCAGGCAGGACCCCAACAGCGTCAAGGCGGTGGTCGTGCCGACGGCACCGGCCACCCGGTGACCGCTCCTGTTCTCCTCCCCGTCAGGCGGTCATCGCTGCCGATGTAGCCGGCGCCGCCGGTGACGAGCAGCCTCACGGCAGCCGCCCCGCCCCGTCGGCCGGCGCCACCGGGAACACGGTCGGCGCTTTCAGGCTTCGATCGGTGAAGGCCCGCGTGATGGCCTCGGCGACAGTCGCCGCCGCTCCGGCCGGGACCAGGGCCAGCGCGCACCCTCCGAAGCCGGCCCCGGTCATGCGCGCCCCGAGGGCACCGGCTGCCGTTGCCACCTCGACCGCGAGGTCAAGCTCGGCGGCGCTCACCTGGTAGTCGTCGCGCAGGGAGGCGTGCGATGCGGTCAGCGTTGGGCCGATACGGTCGGGGCGGCCCAGGCTGAGCGCTCGGACGACCTCCAGGACCCGGCCGTTCTCGCGCACCACGTGCCGGGCGCGGCGGTAGCCGAGCTCCCCGAGCCGATCCCGGGATGCCTCCAGCGTCGCCTCGGTGGCATCACGGAGGGCGGGTATCCCAAGGAGCCTTGCCGCCTGCTGGCAGGCACCGCGACGTTCTGCGTAGGCGCCGTCGGCCAGGGCATGGGACACCCTGGTGTCGACGACCAGCAGGGACAGCCCCGCCCGGTCCAGGTCGAAGGGAATCTGCCTGGTGGTCAGCGACCGCGTATCGAGCAGCAGGACATGGCCGGCCGTGCAGGCCATTGACGCCGTCTGATCCATGATCCCGCACGGCACGCCGACCATCTCGTTCTCGGCGCGCTGCGCGATCCTGGCCAGCTGGATCGGGTCCTGCGGCCCGCCGTACAGGTCCCGCGCGGCGAGCAAGGTCGAGCACTCGACGGCGGCGCTGGACGACAACCCCGACCCGACCGGGAGGTCGCTGGTCAACACCAGGTCCAGCCCGCCGACCCGGACCCCCTCCTGGGCGAGCGACCACGCCGCTCCGGCGACGTAGGCGGCCCAGCCCTCCACCGCGCCGGGCTGCAGTCCGGGGAGGGGCACCTCGGTCAGGCCCTTCTCGAGCGACAGGATCCGCAGCAGGTCGTCGGGCCGGCGGGCCGCGGCCACGGTGACTCGCCGGCCGATGGCCAGCGGGAGGACGAACCCGTCGTTGTAGTCGGTGTGCTCGCCGATGAGGTTCACGCGGCCGGGAGCAGCCCAGACCCCTTCGGGCGCGCGGCCGAACCGGACGGCGAAGGCCGACCGGACGGCGGCCTCAGCGGGCATCGCGCAGGAGCTCGGCGGCCCGCTCCGGGGCGATGTCGTTGATGAACACCCCCATGGCCGACTCGCTGCCGGCCAGGTACTTGAGCTTGCCGGGCGCCCGGCGGATCGAGAAGACCTGGAGGAACAGGTGGGCCAGGCCGTGGCCCACCTGGGTGGGTGCCTGCTGCCAGCCGGCGATGTAGGGCATCTGGGTGCCGAAGACGCCGTCGAACTGGTGCAGCACGTCCAGGTACAGCTCGGGGAACTCCTGGCGTTCGGCGTCGTCCAAGCCGGTCAGGTCGGGGACGTGCCGGCGCGGGTACAGGTGCACCTCGAACGGCCAGCGGGCGGCGTGGGGTACGAAGGCCAGCCAGCGTGGCGAGGAGGCCACCACCCTGACCTCGGCCGCCTCCTCGGCCGCGATCGTCGCGCAGAACAGGCATCCGCCCCGGATGGCGCGGTGGCGCTCGGCGGTCCGGATCATCCGCATCGTCCGCGGCGGAACGAACGGGTAGGCGTAGATCTGCCCGTGGGGGTGCGAGAGGGTGACCCCGATCTCCTCGCCGCGGTTCTCGAACACGAAGACGTGCTCCACCCCGGGTAGGGCGGATAGGGCGCGGGTCCGGTCCGTCCAGGCCGCCAGGACGGTGGCCACGCGCTCGGGCGGCAGCTGGGCGAACGAGGTGTCATGGTCGGCGGTGAAGCACACCACCTCGCAGCGGCCCAGCCCGGGGCGTCGCAGGAACTGGCGGTCGCCAGACGGGTCCTGGGGCGGCCCGCCCGGCCCAGGCTCCAGGCCCTCCGACAGCGAGGGGAAGCGGTTCTCGAACACCACCACGTCGTAGTCGGGCGCCGGGATCTCGGTCGGGCGGTCGCGGGTCGACGGGCACAGCGGGCAGTCGCTCGTCGGGGGGAGGTGGGTCCGCGTCTGGCGGTGGCTGGCGATCACCACCCACTGGTCGACCAGGGAGTCGTAGCGGATCTCCGAGGCGGTGCGGGTCCCGCCGAGGTCCCGGCGGTCCGCGACCGAGCGGTCCCGGCCCGGCCGCTCGTCGAAGTAGAGCAGCTCGCGTCCGTCCGCAAGCCGGGTCGACGTCCGGGTGATGCGGGCCGCCATGGGCGCGCCCTCCGATGTCCCGCTCATGGCAGGGTGGACCTGTTGACCATGAGGACGCTGATGCTGCGGCCCCCGCCGCCAGGTGCGCCGCCCCCCCAGCCCGCGCAGGCGCTGCACAGCAACAAGACCCCCGAGATGAGCGCCCCCACGGCGGCCGCGGGTCGTCTCATGCGCAGTCCTCCTTCCCGCTCGGCGGGAACGCCGCCTTCGAGCCTAGCGGGTCCTGAACTATTGTCAAGAACAAATGTGCATCATCGGCTCAGAGCAGTTGTGCAGCGGCGGCGAAGTGGCTATCGTGCTTCCCGTGGGGCGTTCCGTTCACCGCAACCAGGCGAGGAGCCCGTTGCCGAGACCCTTGCACGCCTACGAGCCGGACCAAGACGAGCCCCTGGTCACCGCGGCCATCATGTACTACGAGGCGGGTCGCTCCCAGGAACAGATCGCCCGCCACCTCGGCGTCAGCCGGCCAACCGTGAGCCGGCTCCTCGGCCGGGCTCGGCAACTGGGGATCGTCCGAATCGAGATCGTTCCCCCGACCCTGGATCCGAGCCTCGCCAGCCACCTCCGGGACAGGCTCGAGCTCCAGGCGGTGCACATCGCCGCCGGCCTGGCCGACCCGGACGATCCTGCGCCGGTATTGGCCGGTCGGGCCAACGAGGCCCTCGCCGACATCGGCCTGCGCGCCGGCGACGCCATCGTGCTGTCCTACGGTCGCGCGCTCTACAGCCTCGTGCATTACCAGCTGACCCCACGGCCAGGAGTCATCGTCGCTCCGGCGCTGGGGGGAAGCAGCGAGGACCGGCCGTGGTTCCAGCCGAACGAGATGGCTCGGCAGTGGGCGGCCGCCCTTGGCGGCACCCCCCGATACCTGCATGCTCCCGCCTTCGTGTCGCCGGCGCTCAAGCGCTCGCTGGTCCAGGAGGAAGCGATCCGCTCCACCCTCGACCTGTGGGAGACGGCCACCGTCGCGGTCCTGGGTCTCGGCGCCTGGCCAGAGCATGACCCCGGCCTCGCCGCCGCCGGGTTCCCGCCCGACGACCCCGCGATCGCGGACGCGGTTGGCGACGTGGCTGGCCGGTTCTTCACCGAGGACGGGACCCTGGCGCACTACGCCGACGAGGCGCGCCTGCTGGCGGTCGCCGCGGAGCAGCTCCGGCGCATTCCGCATGTCGTCGGGATCGCCGCCGGCCTCGAGAAGACCAGGGCGATCGTGGGCGCTGCCAGGGCTCGGCTCATCAACACCCTGGTCACCGACGCCGTCACGGCTCGAGCCGTCGTGGACCGGCTGGACCGGGCACGAGGCGCTGAAGGCGTCCGGCTGTCGGCGGCCCCTTGATAGGCCCGTGAGCGGGCCGACGCTGTCCACCCGTCAGCTCAACCGGGCGCTGCTGGCCCGGCAGCTGCTGCTGGAGCGGTCGGAGCTGCCGCTGCCGCGGGCGCTGGAGCAGGTCGCCGGGCTGCAGACCCAGTACGCCCCCTCCGCCTACGTCGGCCTGTGGTCGCGCCTGCGCGACCTGCGCCGCGACGACCTGACCGGGGCGCTGCAGCGGGGCGAGGCGCTGCAGGGGACGCTGATGCGCTCGACCATCCACGTGGTCTCCGCGCGCGACTACCCGCTGTTCGCCGAGGGCATCCGGACGGGCCGCCGCGCCTGGTGGCGGCGGGTGCAGCAGCACCAGGTCGAGGGCCTGGACATGGAGAAGGTCGCCGCGCTGCTGCGCGAGCGGTTGGCGGCCGGGCCGAAGCGGCAGGCGGAGCTGCTGTCGCTGCTGGAGGCGGAGGGGATCCCCCGGATCGCCTGGTCGGGCGTTGGCCTGTGGGTCGACATGGTCCGCGTGCCGCCCTCCGGCACCTGGGAGCAGCGCCGTGCCGACCTGTACGGCCTGGCCGCCGACCACCTCGGCGCCTGGGAGGTGAGCGAGGCGGAGGGGCTGGAGCACCTGGTGCGCCGCTACCTCGGCGGCTTCGGCCCGGCGCCGCTGCGCGACGTGGCCGGCTGGGCGGGCCTGCCGGTCACCCCGTTCCGCCCGGTGCTGAAGCGCCTGGAGCTGCGCCGCTTCCGCGACCAGCAGGACCGCGAGCTGCTGGACCTGCCGGACGCGCCGCTGCCCGATCCGGAGCGGCCGGCGCCGGCGCGGCTGCTGCCCACCTGGGACGCCACCCTGCTGGTGCACGCCAGGCGCACCCAGATCCTGCCGGAGCGGCACCGCCCGCGGGTGTTCAACACCAGGACCCCGCACTCGGTGCCGACCCTGCTGGTCGACGGCCAGGTCGCCGGCACCTGGCGCTACCAGCGGGGACGGGTGGAGCTGCAGCCGTTCGGCCGGCTGCCGCGCGCGGCCCGCCGCGAGCTGGACGAGGAGGCCGAGCGGCTGGCCGCCTTCCACGCGTGACCACGGTGCGGGAAGATGCTCCCCGGAAAGCCAGTCAGCAGGAGTGCCGATGGGTCCGACGCAGCAGCTCCCCGAGGGCGTCCTCACCTTCCTGCTGACCGACATCGAGGGATCGACGCCCCTGTGGGAGCGGCACCAGGACGCCATGGCCGTGGCCCTGGCCAGGCACGAGACGGTGGTCGCCGGCGCGGTCGCCGCCCACGCCGGCCGGCTCATCAAGTCCAAGGGCGAGGGCGACTCGACCGTGTCGGTGTTCGCGCGCGCCAGCGACGCGGCCGCCGCCGCCCTGGCGCTGCAGCGGGCGCTGGAGGCGGAGCGCTGGCCCGGCGGGATCGCCCTGCCGACCAGGGCGGCGCTGCACACCGGCGAGGCGGAGCTGCGCGGCGGCGATTACTACGGGCAGACGCTGAACCGGGCGGCGCGGCTGCGCGCGCTCGGCCAGGGCGGCCAGATCCTGCTGTCGCGGGCGACCGCCGAGCTGGTCGCCGACCAGCTGCCCGCCGGCGCCCGGCTGGTCGACGCCGGCGCGCACCACCTGAAGGGCCTGTCGCGGCCGGAGAACGTGTTCGCGCTGGTCCACCCGGACGTCACCGCGCCGCCGCCGGCGGTGGCGCGGCGCGCCGAGCAGCCCGACCGGGTGGCCTTCGTCGGCCGCGACGCCGAGCGGGCCTCCCTGGTCGCCGCGCTGGACCGGGCGCTCGGCGGCCAGGGCCAGCTGGTGCTGGTCGCCGGCGAGGCCGGCATCGGCAAGACCCGCATCGCCGAGGAGCTGTGCGCCGACGCCCGCGCGCACGGCACCCCGATCGCCTGGGGCCGCTGCCACGAGGGCGAGGGCGCCCCCGCCTACTGGCCGTGGCAGCAGGTGCTGCGCGCCTGGGCCGCCGGCCGCCCGCCCGAGGCGCTGGCCGCCACGCTCGGCGCCAACGCGGCCGAGCTCGCCCAGCTGGTGCCCGAGCTGGCCGCGCCGGGCGACCGGCCGCCGGCGCCGGACGCGGCGCTGGACCCGGAGATGGCGCGCTTCCGCCTGTTCGACGCGGTCGGCGCCTCGCTCAGCTCGGCCGCGGCCGACTGCGGCCTGGTGGTGGTCCTGGACGACCTGCACTGGGCGGACCGGTCCAGCCTGCTGCTGCTGGAGTTCCTGGCCCGGGAGCTGGCCGACGCGCGGCTGCTGCTGCTGGGCACCTACCGGGACGCCGAGGTCGGCCGGCGCCACCCGCTCAGCCGCACCCTGGCCGAGCTGTTCCGGCAGCCGGGGACCACCCGCCTGACCCTGGCCGGCCTGGGCCAGGGCGACGTGCGCCGCTTCATCGCCGGCGTGGCCGGCATCCGGCCGCCGGTCGACCTGGTCACCGCCGTCCACAGCCGCACCGAGGGCAACCCCTACTTCGTCGGCGAGCTGGTGCGGCTGCTGGCGGCCGAACGGCGGCTGGAGGCGGCCGGGCTGGAGGCCGCCGGCGTCCCCGAGGGGATCCGCCACGTCATCGGCCGGCGCCTCGACGGGCTCTCCGAGGACGCCAACTCGAGCCTCGACCTGGCCTGCGTGCAGGGCCGCGAGTTCGACCTGGACGTGGTCGCCCGCGCCTCCAGCCTGCCCGCCGACGCGGTCCTGGACGGGCTGGAGGAGGCCGCCGACGCCCGCCTGGTGGTGGCGGCCGGCGGCCGGCCCGGGCGGTTCCGGTTCGCGCACGCCCTGGTCCGCGAGACGCTCTACGACGACCTGCCGGTCAGGGAGCGGCGGCGGCTGCACGCGCGGGTGGGGGCGGCGCTGGCGGAGCTGCGCGCCGACGACCTGGAGCCGCACCTGGCCGAGCTCGCCCACCACTTCACCCAGGCGGCTCGCCCCGGGGACGCGGCCGCGGCCGCGGCGGTCGGCTGGTGCCGGCGCGCCGGCGACCGGGCCATGCAGCTGCTCGCCTACGAGGCCGCCGCCGGCCACTACCAGCAGGCGCTGGAGCTGCAGGACCCGGCCGGGCAGTCGGAGCGCTGCGAGCTGCTGCTGGGGCTGGCCGCCGCGCGGATGGCCGCCGGCGAGGCCGCCGCCGCCCGCGACCACTACGAGCGGGCGGCGGCGCTGGCCAAGCGGCTCGGCGCCGGCGAGCAGCTGGCCCGGGCCGCCTTCGGCCTGGGCGCGGAGTTCACCGCCGGCACCGTCGACGCGCTGGAGGTCCGCCTGCTGGAGGAGGCCCTGGCGGTGCTCGGCCAGGGCGACGGGGTGACCCGCGCGCGGGTCCTGGGGCGGCTGGCGCGGGCGCTGCAGTCCGCCCCCGACCCGGAGCGCCGCCTGCAGCTCAGCCAGGAGGCGGTCGCCATGGCCAGGCGGGTCGGCGACCCCGCCACCCTGGCCGGGGTGCTGTACGACCGGCACATGGCCACCTGGGGGCCGCAGAACCTGCGGGAGCGGCTGGAGGTCGCCAGGGAGGTCGTGCAGCTCGCCGAGGCGAGCGGCGACAGCGTGATGGCGCTGCGCGGCCGCGGCTTCCTCATGGCCGACCTGCTGGAGCTCGGCGACCTGGCCGGCCTGGAGCGCGAGCTGGACACCTACGACGACGTCGCCGCGCAGCTGCGGCAACCGCACTTCCTGTGGCACGTCCCCATGTTCAGGGCCGGCCTGGCGCTGCTGGCGGGCCGCTTCGAGCAGGGCGAGCTGCTGGCCGAGGCGGCGCAGAACCTCGGCCGCCGGGTCCGCGACCCGGTCGCCGACATCTACTTCACGATCATGCTGGTCGGGCTGCGCTGGGAGCAGGGGCGGCTGCCCGAGGTGGAGGGCATGGTCAGGCAGTTCGTCGAGCGCTACCCGGCCAACCTCGGCTGGCGCGGCACCCTGGCGGTGCTGCTGTGCGAGGCCGGCCGGCAGGAGGAGGCCGCCGAGCAGTTCGAGCGGCTGGCCGCCGGCGGGTTCACCAACCTGCCGAGCAACCACCTGTACCTGTACCACCTGGTGGTGCTGGCGATCGTCTGCCACGCCCTCGGCGACCGCGACCGCGCGGCCAGGCTGTACGAGCTGCTGCTGCCCTACGCCGACCGCAACGTCCTGGCCGCGCGGCTGCCGCTCGGCACCACCGGCTCGGCCTCCTACCACCTGGGGCTGCTGGCCGCGACCCTGGGCCGCGCCGAGGACGCCGTCGCCCACCTGGAGGCGGCCATCCGGGCGCACGAGCGGCTGGGCTCCCCGCCGCTGCTGGCCCGCAGCCGCCACCAGTACGCGCAGGCGCTGCTCGCCCGCGGCCGGCCGGGCGACCGGCAGCGGGCGCAGGAGCACCTGGACTGGGCCAAGGCGGAGGCCAGGCGGCTGGGGATCCGCCGCCTGGCGGCCCCGGCGCCGCACCGGCCGGCGCCCGCCGACCGCCGGCACCTGCGCGTCGCCGGCGAGCCGCCCGCCCCGCGGGAGCGCGGGGCCGGCGACGCCGGCTAGGGACGGCCGCGATGACCCGGCTGTTCGTCGCCGTCTGGCCGCCGCCGGAGGTGGTCGCGGTGCTGTCGGCGCTGGAGCGCCCGGCGCTCCCGGAGGTGCGCTGGTCGGTGCCGGAGCAGTGGATGGTCAAGCTCCGCCCGCTCGGCCACGTCGACGGTCGGCTGGTGCCGCCGCTGGTGGCGGCGCTGCGGGAGGAGCTGGACGGCGCGCCCGCGGCCGACTGCGTGCTCGGCCCGGCGACCCGCCGGCTCGGCGGGCAGTGGCTCGGCGCGCCGGTCGCGGGCCTGGACGACCTGGCAGCGGTGGTGTTCGAGGCGACCGAGCGGCTGGTCCCGGTCACCCACCCGCAGCCGTTCCAGGCCGACGTGGTGCTCGCCCGCGGGCGGGTGCCGGTCCAGCTCGCCGGCCGGCCGCTGTCGGCGTCGTGGACGGTGCGGTCGCTGTCGCTGGTCGCCGACCGGTCATTCCCCGGCACCGCCCGCTACCAGGACCTCGCCGCCATCGACCTGGGCACCTGAGCGGGCCCGGCGGCCGGTCAGCTGCCGGTGGTGCGGACCGTCACCGTCGCCGAGCGGACCGTGGTGCCGTCGGTCCGCACCAGCGTCGCCTGCAGGCCGTGGGAGCCGGCGGGCAGCGCGAACGCCGGCCAGGCGAACACGAACGGCGCGTGGAAGTCCGCCTGCTCCCGGACCCCGTCGACGTACAGGTCGACGCGGCGGACGCCGCCGGTCACGGTGGTGGTCACCGACACCAGCGCGATCCCGGTGACGGTGCTGCCGTCGGCGGGCGAGGTGATCCGCAGCTGGCTCGCCGGTGGCGGCGGGGCAGGGGCCGTGGTGGTCGTCGGCGGCAGGGTCGTGGTGGTGGCGGTGGTGGCGGTGGACGGCGGCGGCCTGGTGGTGGTGGTGGTGGTGGTCGACGACGACGGCGGCGGCTGGGTGGTCGGCGGGCTCGGCGCCGTCGAGGGGGCGGCGGGCAGGCCCGGCGGCGAGGTCGGCCCCGGCTGGCCGCTGCCGCGCAGCGTCGAGAAGGCGGCGATCGCGCGCTTGTTGCCGGCGGCGTCCAGCTGGTAGGCCGAGCTGCCGTCCTGCACCCGGATGCGCGTGCCGGCCAGCAGGCCCTTCATCGAGAACGGCGTCCCCGTGAAGGTCGAGTCGACGAAGTCCATGATCTCCGGCGCCTGGTGCTCGCCGACCGACAGGGCCACGGCGGCACCCTTCTGGCCCCTGAACACGCAGTGCAGGAACAGCGTGGGCAGCGGGTCGTCGTCGGCGACGTGGTCGTAGCTGACCAGCCCGCTGGGCGACACGCCGCCGCCGTCGACGATCACGTTCTCGAACGACTGCGGCCGCGTCGGCTTGGGCTTGGCCTTGGTGTTGATGCCGGCCTCGCCGTTGCCGTAGGTGATGGCGTTGGCGTAGCGGTAGGAGTTGATGTAGGCGCCGTGCTCGATGCCGTACTCGCCGTTGTGGTAGGTGACGAAGTTGCTGACGTCGTGCAGCGTGTCGGTGTTCTGCCACACGAACAGCCCGTCGTCGTGGTTGTTGTGGGAGACGTTGCCCTGGTTGAAGGTCCACACGCCGTTGCCGGGGAGGTTCTGGCCGGCGTCCTCGGGCCAGCCGAACCCGGCCGAGCCGGCGGTGCCGCCGGTGCCGACGGCGGTGGAGTTGCGGATGGTGTTGCCGTGGCCCATGCCAAGGTAGAAGGCGCTGATGCGGTAGTCGCGGTCGTCGTCGGGGACGCCCCGTGATTTCGCCACGATCGAGGCGTTGATAACGGTGTCGTCGGTCGGGTCGCCAGGGTCGCGGTTGTTGGGGCTCGGGTCCCACCAGAACGCGTCCTCGACGTTGTTGTAGGAGATGTCGTCCTCGAAGGTGATGCCGTTGCTGGCGTGCGCCACGAACGTGTGGCTGCCGGCGTCGCGGACCACCACCCCTTCCACGACGCTGCCGCGGCTGGCGTCGCCCATCATGTGGAAGTGCAGGCCGTAGCGGCCCGACCGGCCGTCCTGGGTGTTGGTGCCCTGCAGCACGCCGACGTGGCGGATCTGCGCGTACTTGATCGACTGCGGCTTGGAGGAGCGGATGAACACGTGCGCGTTGCCGCCGGGGGTGCCCTCGACGCGGACGTTGCGGGTGAGGTCCATCACCTCGGCGGACCACTGCCCGTTGACCTGCGGGTGCGCCCGGGTGGTGGCGGTGGCCAGGCGGACCGAGCTGGCGGCGGTGGCGGCCACGGTGGTCTCGTCGAAGCCCTTGTAGAAGTCGGCGCCGCCGTCGGGGCTGGCGGTCGGGGCGATGCTGAGCTCGTCGCCGGCCTGCCAGCCGGTCGGCGGGGTCTGCAGCGGGACGTCGGTGGCGCCGGCGGCGACCGACCCGGCGGCGCGGGTCCAGCCGGTCTTGGGGGTGCCGGCCAGGTCCAGCACACCGGCGCCCATCACCCACAGCCCCACGTCGCTGTCGAGCGGGTCCATGCCGCCGCCGACGAAGCTGGCGTCGTTGACGCCGGCGAAGCGGACGGTCTGCACCACCGACGCCGACGCCGGGTGCATGCTGAGCGTCCCCTCCACCACGATGTTCCTGGTGGAGGTGAGGGTGGCGGAGCCCTTGGGGTCGAACGCCAGCCGCCCGCCGGCGGCGACCTTCACGCCGGCGGCCTGCGCGGCGCCGTCGACGGTCACGCTGGTGGCGGCGGTGATCGTCACCGGGTCGCCGGCCTGCGGCACGTGGCCGCCGCTCCAGGTGGATCCGTCGGACCAGGCGCCGGAGCCGACGCTCTGCACGGCCGCCGCCGCGTGGATGAACGGGGTCGACAGCAGCAGCCCCGCGCCGGTGAGCGCGAGGGCCAGCACGACCGTCACCACGGCCACGACCTTCTTCGGGGACTTGCTGGCGGCATGTTGACCGGAGCGCTGCATTGCACGCCGTCCTTTCGCCACCCGATTGGGCATCGGGCGTCGGCAAATTCGAGCCACAACCGGTCGGGCGCGAGTTCGCTGGAGGCTGACGAACAAGGCCGCTGACGGGCGGCTGTATGAAAGGCGGTGTCGTGTGCGGTCGAGTAGTAGGGGGATCTCGCGCCGCACTCGCTGATGGGGAGCCGGAGTCTATCACCACAAGGCGCTCATCGCGCAATCCAAGGTGAAGTGGTGGAGATTCTGCGCATCCCGCCCGCAAGGGTAGCCGACGGTAACGCCGGAGGTCCGGTGGCCGTTTCACCTGACGACTGACGCCCTGGACCCCCGACCCGTGGGAGGACGCCGGAACATGCCGCTCCTACTCCCGCGCCCGGCGAGCCGCCGGGCCGTTGCCGTGCTCGTCGGCCTGCTCACCCTCGCGCTGCTGGCGCTCGGCGCCAGCCCCCGGACGGGCGCGAAGGCGGTGACCTTCCACCCGGCGGTGTCCGACTTCCAGTTCGTCACCGCCAGCGAGACCCCGCCGACCCAGGCGCAGTGCGCCTCGGTAGACAGGCGGTGCTTCAACCCGCAGGCCATCCAGAACAGCTACAACCTGCCGCCGCTGTACGCGCAGGGGTTCGACGGCGCCGGCCAGACGATCGCGATCGTGGACTCGTTCGGCAGCGACACGATCCGCCACGACCTGCGCGTGTTCAACGACGCCTTCGGCCTGCCGCACCTGTGCGGCGAGGAGGGCGTCACCTGCCAGCCGGGCATGCCGACCTTCGACGAGCTGCAGCAGGGCAACGTCAACACCACCGGCCAGCCACCCAACAACGGCACCGGCCAGGAGACCCACAACCTGTGGGCGCTGGAGGTCTCCCTGGACGTGGAGTGGGCCCACGCGGTCGCGCCGCGGGCCAACCTGCTGCTGGTGACCACGCCGACCGCCGAGACGCTGGGCGTGCAGGGCTTCCCCGACTTCTTCAAGGCCGAGGAGACGGTGATCAAGAACCACCTGGCCGGGGTGATCACCCAGAGCTTCGCCTCCGGCGAGGAGGCCTTCAACAGCACCCGGTCGCTGCTCAACCTGCGCTACGCGTTCAAGGACGCGCAGGCCGCCGGCATCACCGTCCTGGGTTCCTCCGGCGACGGCGGCACCGCCAACTTCGTCAAGGAGCCGCTGAAGGACCCCCGGCTGATCCCGTTCCCCTCGGTCGAGTGGCCCGCCTCGGACCCGCTGGTCACCGGCGTTGGCGGCACTTACCTGTGCACCAACCCCAAT
>DASQWY010000118.1:0-3095 GCA_035640005.1 Actinomycetes bacterium | reverse complement strand
CTCGCGGCGTGCTGGGGCAACACATCCTGTCGATACAATACCGAGTGAGCATGTTGAAAGGTCTATCGGCCCATGCGTGAACCGCCTGCTCATCTCTCCAGCGAGCTGCTCTGCACCTGTCTCCAGGACCGCTATGGCCTGGCGGTAGCCGAGCTTTCCTTCCTCCCGCTCGGGAGTGACTCCTCGGCGTGGGTCTACCGCGTGCGCACGGCTGACGCCAGCGAGTATTTCCTCAAGGTTCGTGCGGGCGCGGTGAACGAGGCTGGCTTGCACGTCCCGCGCTATCTGTGCGATCAGGGGATCACGGGCGTGGTCGCGCCACTCCCCACCAGCCCGGGCACGCTGTGGACCAACGTCGCTGGCGCTGCGCTCGTCCTGTATCCCTTCCTCAGCGGACGAGCGGGCATGGAGCGCGGGCTCTCTGACCAGCAATGGGTTGCCTTCGGCACGATCCTGGCGCAGATCCACGCCACGACCCTAACCCCTAATCTCCTACAGACCATGCGGCGAGAATCATACGTGCCAGAAGGAGCGGACGTGGTCAGGCGTCTCGATGCCCACATCTCCACACGGACCTTCGACGATCCTGCGGCCCGTGCGTTCGCCGCCTGCTGGCAGTCGCGGCGCGAGGAGATTCGCACGCTCTTGGATCGTGCGGAAGGCTTCGGGCGCCGGCTCGCTCGCAAAGGGCTGGCCTGCGTCGTGTGTCACACGGACATCCACACCAACAATGTGTTGCTGGCTGCCGACCAGCAGGTGTGGATTGTGGATTGGGACGAGACGATCCTGGCTCCCCGCGAGCGCGACCTGATGTTCGTGATCGGGGGCGGACTCAGACGCAAGCTGGTTGCGCCCCATCAGGAGACGTTGTTCTTCCAAGGCTATGGCACCACCACCGTCGATGCGCTCGCGATCGCCTACTACCGCTACGCGCGGGCGGTGAGCGACATTGGCTACGTCGGCGAGCAAGTCTTCTTTCGGCCGGATCTTGGTCCGGCCAGCAAGCGTACCGCGGTGGAACGCTTCCTGCTCCTCTTCCAGCCCGGCAGTAACGTCTCGCAGGCCTTGGGGTTGGATGAACAAGCGGCGCGCTCCGCCGCGCTGCGGCCGTGGTCGCGAGACTCAAAGAGGCGCTGAGCACACACACGCTGCCGCTGGTCGTCATCGGCGGCTTCGTCTCCTTGGCCTCTCGGTGTACACTGCCGTTGCGGTGGCTGCTCTCGGAGGACGATCGGCAGATCCACCCTGAGGCCCAGCGCTGGATGGCCGAGCGCATGTGAGCCGCCATTCTCTCGCTGTCGGCCAGCCACGCCTCGTTGGTCTCCCGGCCGCGGGAGACCGCCCACCTCATCATGGAGACGGCCAGACTTGCGACACCCGTCTGACGCGGGCGCGGGAGCGGGGCACCATCCCCTCACATTCTCTGTCACCTGGATCACTTTGCACTCAACCGGGCCGCGGCGACCGGCTGCGTGTCGCTGCCCTCCCCCAGCTCCTGCGGTTCCTGCACCAAGCGCGCCACCACGAGGGCGACGCCGAGGAGCGCGGCCGCGGTGATGGGGAAGACCGCACGCACCCCCAAGAGCGCGCCCAGACTCCCGCCGAGCAGCGGGCCGACCGCGAAGCCACACGACTCGGCGGACGAGGTCAGGCCGTAGGCCGCGCCCCGGCGCTCCGCCGGCGTGCTGAGGCCCACGATCGCCCCGGCCGCCGGCAGCGCGGCGCCCAAGGCGAGCCCCACGCCCGCGCGGACCAGGACCATCTGCCACACCGCCTGCACGACGCACGCCGGCAGGTAGAGCAGCCCGGCCAGGCCCAGCCCACCGATGAGCACCCGACGGTAGCCGTAGCGGTCGATCAGGCGCGGCGCCAGCCACGACGCGAGCGCCGCGCACAGCCCCGAGACCGCCAGGATGAAGCCCACCGCCGTGGACGTCTGCGCGACGCCATGCACGACCGGGACGCCCTGGAGGTGCGGCACGAAGAGCGGGAGCACCGGCGCCGGGGTCATGCTGCTGGTCTGCACCATGAAGAGCACCAGGGCCATCAGGAGCAAGCCGGGACTCACGGCGACCGCGAGGAAGGTCTTGAAGGGCGTCAGGACGCTCTGCCCACGCGCGGGCACCGGCCGCACGAAGCGCTCCTCGATGCCGCACAGGACCAGGAGCGCGGCCGCGAGGAGCAAGCCGGCGCTGCACGCGAAGGTGCCGCGGAAGCCGAGGTGATCGTTGAGCACCCCGCCCGCCAGCGGGCCCAGCGCGACGCCGGTGAAGATGCCCGCGAGCATCAAGCCCATGCTGCGCCCCATCTCCGCGCGCGGTGTCACCGTCGTGACCAGCGCCTGCAACGGCGCGTTGACGCCCGTCAACAAGCCCGAGAGCATCAGCAGCGCGACGAGCACCCAGATGTTGGGCGCGACGATAAGCAGGCCCATCGTGACGGCCCCGCTGGCCATGGCCCGGATCACCATCGGCTTGCGGCCATAGCGGTCGCCCAGCGCGCCCCACACGGGTCCCATGACGACCAACGGGAGCGCGCCGCTGAAGCTGATGATGCCAGCCCAGGCCGGGACGGCACGCCCGTGGACGCCGAGCGTCTGGATATATAAGGGCAGGAACGGGAAGATGAGCGTGAAGCCCATGAGGGCCAGGGTCTGGGCCCCGAACGCGACGAGCAGCGTGCGGCGCCACGGCGGCCACGCCCCGCTAGCGCGCCTGGTGGGGGAGGGGGAAGACATACGCGCTCATGATATGCTGAGGTCGCCAGCGTGGTGGAGGCAGTCCACGCCATAGTGGCGCGACACCCGGTCCTTGCCCAGCGGTGCCGTGCCATAGCCACCGAGGGGAACGCTCACGCCTGTCGGCCCAGCGGACGTTCCGGTTGCAGAGCTGCACGCATCAGACGATCTCCTTGTGGTAGGTGGCCAGTAGCGGGCAGCTCCTCCTGCGGTTCCTGGCTGCCCCCACCCTAGCGCAGAGGAGGGACCGCAGGATCTATGCCAGCAGCGCCACGGCTCGCTCCCCTGCCGCCGCACCCACTCGCGCGCCTGACGACGGGAACGGTGGCTCCATGCACATCGCCACGTGGATCAGCGG
>DASQWY010000117.1:0-2023 GCA_035640005.1 Actinomycetes bacterium | reverse complement strand
GGCGGCGTCTTCCTGGCCAACACCCTGCCGCTCGGCGTGCCGGGCACGCTGGTGTCGGGGGGCATGCTGCCGCTGATCAACCTGGCCGTCGGCCTGGAGGTCGCCGCCGGCCTCACCCTGCTGCTGTCGGAGTTCCTGGAGCAGACCCTGGTGCTCGGCAATACCGGAGGCCCTCGATGAGGATGCTCCACTTCCTGCCCTACCTGGTGGCGGCCTGGCTGTTCCTGGTCGGTCTGTACGGCATCGTCACCAGCCGCAACCTGATCCACGCCGTGACCTGCCTGGCGGTGGTGCAGTCCTCCACCTACGTGCTGCTGCTGGCTGTCGGCTTCCTGCGCGGCGGCACCGCGCCGATCTTCTTCGACGTGCCGCAGGGGACCCGGGCGGTGGACCCGGTGGTGGGGGCCCTCACCCTCACCGACATCGTGGTCGGCGCCACCGTGACCGCGCTGCTGCTGGCGCTGGCGGTGCAGATCCACAAGCGGCACGGCACGCTCGACCCCGACGAGCTGCGCCGGCTGAAGGGCTGAGCTTGCCGGCCCTGCCCGCCCTCGCCATCGCCATCCCGCTCCTGGCGGCCGCCGTCCTCGTCGGCGGCGCCCCGTTGCTGCGCCGCAGGGTGGCCGACGTGCTCGCCATCGCCAGCGCGGCCACCGTCACGGGCATCAGCGCGGCCCTGCTGGCCAGGACGCTCGGCGGGACGGTGGTGACCTGGTTCGGGGGCTGGACACCCCGGGCGGGCATCGCCCTCGGGGTGTCGTTCGCGGTCGACCCGGTCGGCGCCGGGCTCGCCACCTTCGCCGGGCTGCTCATGGTCGCGGCGCTGACCTTCTCGTGGCGCTACTTCGAGACGGTCGGGACCCTGTTCCACGCGCTCATGCTGGTGCTGCTGGCCGCCATCGTCGGCTTCAGCTCGAGCGGCGACCTGTTCAACCTCTTCGTCTTCTTCGAACTGCTCAGCGTCTCGGCGTACGCGCTGGCCGGCTACAAGATCGAGGACCCGGGGTCGCTGCAGGGCGCGCTGAACTTCGCCGTCACCAATTCCATCGGCGCCTTCATGGTGCTCGGCGGCATCGCCCTGCTCTACGGCCGCGTCGGCGCGCTCAACCTGGCGCAGCTCGGCCGGGCGCTGGCCGAGGCGCCCTCCGACCGGCTGGTGATCGTCGCCTTCACGCTGCTGGTGGTGGGGTTCCTGGTCAAGGCGGCGGTGGTGCCGTTCCACTTCTGGCTTGCCGACGCCTACGCCGTCGCCCCCACGCCGGTGTGCCTGCTGCTGGCCGGCGTGATCAGCGAGCTGGGCATCTACGCGGTGGCGCGGATCTACTGGACGGTGTTCAGCGGCCCGCTCGGCCCGCACGCCTGGAGCCTGCGGGCGGTGCTGCTGGGCGCGGCGGCGCTGACCGCCCTGCTGGGCGGGGTCATGTGCGTCATGCAGCACCACCTGGCGCGTCTGCTGGCCTTCGCCACGGTGAGCCACATCGGGCTCACCCTGGTCGGCATCGCCCTGCTGGTGCCGACCGGCGTCGGCGGCGCGGTCCTGTACGCGGTGGCCGACGGCATGGTCAAGGCCGCCCTGTTCGTGCTGGCGGGCATCCTCGCCCACCGCTTCGGGACCCTCCACGAGCTGGAGCTGCGGGGCCAGGGTCGGCGCGAGGCCTGGCTGGCGCCGCTGCTGGTGCTCGGCGCGGTGGGCCTCGCCGGCGTGCCGCCGTTCGGCACCTTCGTCGGCAAGGCCCTGATCGAGGAGGCGGCCGGGGACGCCTGGCCCTGGGTCGCCGCCCTGTTCACGGTCGCCTCCGCCCTGACCGCCTCCGCGGTGCTGCGGGTCACCGGGCGCGTCTTCGCCGGCTGGGGGCCCGTCAGCTACCTCGGCGGCGAGGACGTCACCGCCGAGCAGGAGCGAGGCACGCAGGAGAGCGAGCTGCACGTCCCGCGGGCGTGGCTGGGTCCCTCGCTGCTGCTGCCAGCGCTGGGCCTGCTCGCCGGCGCCCTGGTGGTCGGCGTGATCCCGGGCCTGCCCACC
>DASQWY010000116.1:0-24274 GCA_035640005.1 Actinomycetes bacterium | reverse complement strand
AGGGCCTGGATGTCCTCGCCGAGGGCCAGCAGGTCCTCCTGGGCGACCGAGCGGACCTGGGCGAACTGCCGCTCCTCCTCGTCCCGCCGGCGCCGCCCCAGCCGCCGAGCGCCTCGCCGAGCAGGAAGCCGGTGAGCAGGCCGCCCATGCCGCCGAAGCCGCCGTAGAAGCCGCCGAACCAGGGGCCGTAGTAGCCGGGCGCGTTCCAGTACGGGGTCGGGGCGCCGCCGACCAGCACCTGGCGGGCCCGCGGGTCCTCGCCGTCCCGCAGCCGCTGGCCGTCGTCGGCGCAGGCCGGCACCACCCGCGGCACCCCGCCGGGCGGCGCCCACTCCACGTCCTCCACCGACGGCCCGTGGCGCGGGTCGAAGAAGCACGGCGGCCGCCGCTCGGGTGGCTCCCTGCCCTCCAGGACCGCCCTGGTGGCGGTCATCTCGTAGCGGCCCTCCTCCAAGGCGCCGCTGACCGGGGCGAGGTCCCGCGGCCGGCGGGCGCGGTCGAAGGCGGCGGCCGCCCGCTGGTAGGCGTCGACCGCCCGCGCGTAGTGGCCGGCCGCGTCCGGGTCGGTCCCGGGCATGCGCGTGTCCAGGTCCAGGGCCTGGATGTCCTCGCCGAGGGCCAGCAGGTCCTCCTGGGCGACCGAGCGGACCTGGGCGAACTGCCGCTCCTCCTCGTCCCGCCGGCGCCGCCTGGCGCGCAGCAGCAGGGCGCCGCCCGCCAGCAGCAGGCCGACCACCACGATCGCCGCCAGTACCGAGCCGGCCCCGCCCGAGCGCGACCCCGACCCGTTCGACCGGGCGGCCGCGCCCACCCGGTCGACCCAGTCGGCCAGCGCCGCCTCCGGGTCGGTGGGGTGGGCGTTGACCGCCTCGGTCGCCAGCCGCGCCGCCTGGTTGCGCGGCAGCGTCTCGCCCAGGTCGCCGGCCCTGAACTGGTTGCCGACCAGCACGCCGTAGGCGCCGGCCTCACCCACCCCGTCGGCGATCATCGCGGCCACCGAGGTCGCCGGCTCGCCGCCGCTCCCCTCGCCGCGAGCCCGCTCGGGCAGGATGGCGATGAACACGGGCGTGCCCGCGCCCCGGATGCGGTCCCGGAGCCGGCCGGCGGCGGCCGCCGGGACCGCCCGCGCGTCCGGGTCCAGGTAGACGTGGTCGCCGCGGAGCGTGCTCACCGCCTTGTCCACATACTGACCCGCCGCGGCGGGCGGGGCGCCGAGCAGCAGCACGGCCACGCAGAGGGCGGCGGCCAGCGCGGTCCGGCCGCGCATCAGGCGCCCGCCCCGGGCGGGGGGAAGCGGCCGGCGTCGATGACGACCTGGACGACCCGGCCCTCGCCGACCACGCGGCCGTCCTGCCTGGCCTCCACCGAGCAGACCAGCCGCCGGGCGGACTGCTCGGCGGCGGTGGCGACCAGCTCGACGGTCGCCCCGACCGGGACGGGGGCCAGGTGGCGGCACCACACCTCGGCGCCGACCCCCTCCTCGCCCGGCTCCAGCAGCGGCAGCAGCACCAGGCGGGCGGCGTGCTCCATGTCCCGGACCATGCTGGCGGTGCCGTAGACCCGGTGGACGGCGCCGTTGCCGAAGCCCGGAGCGTCCGACCCGGTGACCAGGTGGCGGTGGGAGGCGCCAGCGGCCGGGGGCGCCGGCCTCATCCGGTCCCCCGCCTAGCGTCTCCCGGGGCTGCCGCCTTCCTCACCCTCGTCCTCCTGGCTGACCATGGTGCCGACGCCGGCCTCCTGGTCCCCTATGGTGGCACCACCCTTGTCGAGCGTGCCGGTGTCGGCGAAGGAGACCGGCATGTACCCGTAGCCGCCGCCGAAGGTGTTGATGCCCCCGGCAAAGCCGTCGTCCAGCGCCCTGCCCAGCTCGAACCCGGCGACCAGGTCGGCGGCGGCGCCGCCGAAGTAGCCGCCGAACCACGGCTCGAAGTGGGCCGGCGCCTCGTAGAACGGCACCGTCCGGCCGCCGGTGCGGACCGTGCGCGCGGGCGGCTGGACGCCGCTGGCGACCATCGCCATGCAGGCGGGGCAGGCCGGCACCGGCCGGGGCGGGCCGCCGGGCGCCTCCCAGCCGACGTCGTCCACGGAGGGCCCGTGGCGGGTGTCGAAGAAGCACGGGGGCCGCCGCCGCGGGCGCTCGCGCCGCTCGAACAGCGCCTGGGCCGCCACCATCGAGTAGCGGGAGGCCTCCAGGGCGGTGGAGACCGGGGCGATGTCCGCCGGGCTCCTGGCCCGCTCGAAGGCGGCGACCGCGCGCTCGAACGCCTCGTAGGCGGCGCTGTAGTAGCGCACCGCCTCGGTGTTCTCGGCCTGCCCGGCGCGCAGGTCCACGTCGACGTTGCGCAGGTCCTCGCCGAGCGCGCGCAGGTCCTCCTCGGAGACCCTGCGGGCCTCGTCGAACTCGCGGCCGCGCAGCACCCGGCGCCGGCCGCGCTGGGTGCGCGCGATGACGTCGGCCGCCACCACCAGCACGGCCAGGCCCATGACGCCGAGCGCGACCCGCAGGACCAGGTCGCGGTTGGCGGGGCGGGACGCCGGCGCGCGCCGCTGCCCCGGCCGGGCGGGCGCGGCCGGGCCGCCAGCGGCGGTGTCGACACGGCGGACGAAGTCGAGCATGGCGCCGCCCAGGTCGCCCCGGTGGGCCCGGAAGGCGGCCCTGGTGGCCGCGGCGGCCTGGCCCTTCGGCAGGGTGCTGCTGCCGGCGCCCGGCCGGCCGCCGGCCACCACCAGGTAGGTGCCGGCGAAGCCGGTGGCGGCGGCGACGCTGGCGGCCAGCCTGTCCGGGTCGCCGGCCGCCTCCGCGAGCGCCCGGGAGGGCAGCACCGCCAGGTAGACCGGGGTGACCGCGGCCGCGGCCCTGGCCCGCAGCCGGGCGGTGGCGGCCCGGTCGATCCCGCCAGTGCCCGCGGCGACGTAGACCGGGTCGTCGCGCAGCCGGCTGGCCGTCTGGTCCACCCAGCGCCCGGCCGCCGCCGGCTGCGCCAGCGGCCACAGCAGCACGACGGCCGCCAGCACGACGGCGGCCACCAGCCGCAGCCTGCCCGGCCCCGAACGTCTCGGCATGGCGAGACGATACCTCCCGCCGGCCCGGCTGGCCGGGCCGGCCCGGCCGGCGAATCTGCCGGCCGGCTCGATCAAATCGTCGGCGAAGCCGACTCCGAGCATTCCTCTGCATTCTCCCGGTTTCGGCCACCCGGGGGAATGCCCGCCGGCTACGTGGCGGACCGTGGGCGCTTGTCGGCGCCGCGGACCGTGTCCAGCACGGTGTGGGCCTGCTGGTCGACCAGGCGGGTGAACAGCTGCTGCGCGTAGCCGAACACCAGCGCCCACGCCAGGATCTGCGCCGGGGTGTCCAGCGCGCTGAGCCCCGGCACGAACTGGCCGCGCATCAGCAGCAGGCCGAGGAACGCGGTGACCGCGCCGGTCGGCAGCTTCAGCGCCGCCAGGGCGACCGGCAGCCCGTACGGCTCGGAGGAGCCGCGGATGTTGCGCAGGCCGGCCGCGGCGGCGACGGCGGCGGCGGTGAGGCCGATGACCTCGACGACGAACAGGTCCGCGTGGCCGGCGGTCCGCCTGACCACGTCGTCCACGTCGGGCACGGCCGGCCCGGACGCCTGCCCGGTCTGCAGCAGCGCCGACTGCCCGGTCGGGCAGACGACCACCGTCTGGCCGGAGCGCTCCGGCTCGAAGCAGATGGTCACGGTCGCCGGGCTCACCAGCCCCATGACCGCCACGCCGACGGCGATCAGGGTCATCGCCAGCGCGGTGGCCAGCAGCACGTTGCGGAAGCTGCGCACGCGCAGCTGCTCGCGGAGCGCCGCCGAGCTGGCGCCGCGCACCGCCCCGACGATCCTGCTGCGCTCCTCCTCGGTGATGGTGCCGTCGATGGAGGCCACCGAGACCCGGGCCGGTGGGCGCTCCGGGTCGATCACGCCCAGCCGCTCGGCGATGCGCTCCAGCTCCTGCCGCCGCCGGTCCCTGACCTCCAGGTGCCGCTGCACGTGGTTGAGCAGGCTGGGCAGCTGGCCGGCCAGGTAGCCGTTGGAGGAGACCCGCAGCAGGTCGGCCTCGGCGGCGTCGAGGTTGCTCAGCGCCCGCCCCACCGTGGACCCGGTGAAGGACGCCAGCGGGCGGCTCTTGCGCTCGGCCGCGGTCCTGGCCGCGTGCAGGTGATCCTTGATCGCCGCCCACAGCGGGTCGTGCCGCAGCGACGGGTCCTTGGTGAGCAGCCAGGCGCGCAGGGATGAAAGCTCCGTCGCCCTGGTGAGGATGTCCTCGCGCCAGGCGGTGGCGACCGGCCCGCCGACCGGGAAGTCGGGCGGCCTGCCGCGGTCCTGCGGCGGGACCGGCGGCTCCTGCTGCGTCGGCACAGGTTGGTCAGGTGCGATCACGGTCGGCATGCGCCACCCCCCCTTGGCGTGTCTCCTGGAGGAGAGCGGCGGGCCGGCTCCATGATACGGCGCGTTCCGGCCGAACGGCGCCATGCCGCCGGGTATTTCGATGGCGGCTGTCGTAGGAGGCTGGGACACTTGCGGACATGACCGACGTCCTGCGCGCCCGCGCGCTGGTGAAGCAGTACCGCCGCGGCCGAGCCGTCGACGGCGTCGACCTCACCGTCCGGCAGGGGGAGCGTGTCGCGCTGCTCGGGCCGAACGGCGCCGGCAAGACCACCACCCTGCTGATGTGCCTCGGGGTGGTGACGCCGGACGCCGGCACGGTCGAGATCCTCGGCCACCGGCTGCCCAAGGGCCGCAGCGCCGCCATGGCCCAGGTCGGCTTCGCGGCCGGCTACCTGCCGCTGCCCGAGCGGCTGCGGGTGCGCGAGTTCCTGCGGATGTACGGCCGCCTCTACGGCCTGGCCGACCCCGAGGGCCAGGCGACCGCCGGCCTGGAGCGCTTCGGCGTCTCCCACCTGGCGGCGGCCATGGGCACCGAGCTGTCCTCCGGGCAGAAGACCCTGGTCGGGATCGTCAAGGCGATCATGCACGAGCCGCGGCTGCTGGTGCTGGACGAGCCGACCGCCTCCCTGGACCCGGACGTGGCCTACCGGGTGCGCGCCGGCCTGGAGGGGCTGTGCGCCGAGCACGGCACGGCGCTTCTGGTGACCAGCCACAACATGGTGGAGGTCCAGCGGATCGCCGAGCGGGTGGTGTTCCTGTCGGGCGGCCGGGTGGTCGCCGACGGCCCGCCGGCCGAGGTGGCGGCCGGCTTCGGCCAGGGGGACCTGGAGGAGGTCTTCCTGCACCTGGCCGCCGAGCGGGAGGCCCGCGAGCACGTCGAGGGAGTGCGGCCGTGACCGCGGCGCGGGTGCAGCCGCGGCAGGCGGCCTGGCTGCGCGTGCGGGCGGTGGCCAGGCGCCACGCCTACGTGCTGCAGCGCAGCCCGCACCGGCTGTTCGACGTGACCGTCTGGCCGGTGGTGGACACCGTACTGTTCGGCTCGCTCGGGGTGTTCTACGCCCGCCAGGGCGGCCCCAGCAGCGCCGGGCAGGCCGGCGTCGGCTACCTGCTGGCCGGGATCGTGCTGTGGCACGTCGTCTACCAGTCGCAGATCGCGGTGGCGACGGGCTTCCTGGAGGAGACCTGGTCGCGCAACCTGCTCAGCCTGCTGGTCACGCCCTTGCGCGAGGCCGAGCTGCTGGCCGGCATCGCCCTGTTCGGGCTGGCCAAGCTGGTCATGGGGGTGGGCGCGGTGGCGCTGGCGGCGTTCCTGTTCTACGCCTTCGACGTCGGCACGCTCGGCCTGGGCCTGGTCCCGGTGGTCGCCGTCCTGCTGGTCGGCGGCTGGGCGATCGCGCTGTTCGTGGTCGGCCTGGTGCTGCGCTACGGCACCGGGGCGGAGGCGCTCGCCTGGGGGATCCTGTTCGTGGTGATGCCGCTGTCCGGGGTCTTCTACCCGGTGGCGGCGCTGCCCCGCTACCTGCGGCCGCTGGCCGAGCTGCTGCCGACCACCCACGCGTTCGCGGCCGGCCGGGCGCTGGTCGACGGCGGCGCCATGCCCTGGGGGCAGCTGGGCCTGGCCGCGGTGACCACCCTGCTGGTCACCGCCGCGGCGTTCGCCTTCCTCGCCTGGATGCTGCGGCTGTTCCGGCGGCGCGGCTACGTGACCCGCTACAACTAACCCGCCCGGACGCCGTCCTCGGCTGCCAGCCACTCCGCCAGCCGCCGTAGCCCGCGGTGGGCCAGCACCCGCACGGTCCCGGGCCGCTTGCCGACGATCCGCGCCACCTCGTCCACCTCCAGGCCGGCCACCACCCGCAGCAGCACCACCTCGGCCTGCGCCTGCGGCAGCCCCGCCAGCAGCGTCACCGCCTGGCGGGCCGACAGCGACTCGACCACCTGGCCCGCCACGTCGTCGGGTGCCCGCCACTCGGCCAGCGCCTCCACCGGCAGGCCCGCGACCGGCCGGCGGTCGCCGGCGCGCCAGCCGTCGATCACCCGGTGCCGCGCGACCGTGAACAGCCAGGCCCGGAAGGCGCGCTCGTCGCCGCGGAAGCGGCGCAGCCCCGCCACCACCCGCAGCCAGGTCTCCGACGCCAGGTCCTCGGCGGTCTCGGGCGCCAGCGCCTGCAGGTAGCGCATCAGCCCCGGCTGCAGCCGCCGCCAGAGCACCGCGAAGGCCTGCTCGTCACCACCGGCGGCGGCGGTCAGCAGCGCGTCGAAGGCCGACCCGGCGATGGGCTCGTCTCCCCGTGGACCGGTGTCCGAGAGCGACACGTTGACCGTTTCGGACGAGCCCTGTCAACCGGGCACGTGCGGGCATCCGGGATCGCCGGAGGACAGGAGAAACGCGGGCGCGGTCGCGGGCGTTCTGCACAGTGGACGGCCGGGCGCGAGCCCGGCGCGGCCGGTCCGGGGGGCGGTTCGCGGTGCCGCCCCTCGGACCACGGCCCCGCGCGCACCTGGGCGGGCGGTCAGGCCTGGCGGCGGCCGAACAGGCGCCGCAGCAGGCTGGCGATGCCGCGGAACAGGGCCTTGAACACCCCGGTGATGAACGGGACGATCAGGCCGCTGACCTCGACCGGGCGGCCGGCCTGGGGAGCGGGCGCCGCGGGCGGCGTGGCCGGGGGCTCGGTGGCCCCCTCGGCGGCCTCGGCCGGGGCGGCGGGCGCGGCGCTCGCGGCCTCCGCGGGCGCGGCCGGCTGCGCCTCCTCCAGGGTCGCGCGCAGGCACTCGGCGAACTGGCCGAACAGCTTGCTGGCCACGTCGTTGATGGCGCCGCCGCGGCCGAAGGAGGCGACCCGGCCGGTGAGCTGGACGTCGCTGGAGACGATCATGCGGGTGCGCGCCTCGTCGACCGGTTCCAGGCGGGTGTTGACGGTCGCCCTGGCGGTGCCCGCCCCCTTGGTGTCCTGGCCGTGCGCTGCCAGGCGGGCGCTGTGGCTGGCCTCGTCGACCTCCTCGACCACCACCCGGCCCCGGTACGACATGCGCAGCGGGCCGAGCTTGACCGCCACGGTGCCCTCGTAGGTCCGCTCGTCCACCACCCCGGTGAGGTTCGCCCCCGGCATGCACGGCGCCACCTTCGGGATGTCGTTGACCAGCTCCCACACCCGGTCGAGCGGCGCCTGCACCTGAACCGTGTTCTCGATCTTCACCGTGGGCCTCCTTAAAGCTTCCAGTCTGGGGGTGCTTGAGGGGGTCCTCTGTTCATCGGGGGGCTGCGCTTCGCTCCGCCCCCCGAACCCCCTGCGCTTCGCGAGGTGGCGCCGGCCTCGCCGGACCTCCCGGCCTTGCGGGACCTCCTAGCCTCACCGTTCCTCCCGGCCTCACCGGGTCTCCCGGGGTCACCGGTGCTCCCTGGCGAACTGGCGGGCGGCGCGGGCGAGGGCGGCTTCGTCGTCGACGTCGAGGTCGTCGCCGAGGTCGCCGACCTCGACCTGGTGGACCCAGTCGGGGTGGGCGGCGAGCAGGTCGCGGGCGCCGGCGTCGCCGTCGAGGCGGCGCAGGGCGGGCAGCAGGCGCCGGTCGAACAGCTTGGGGTGGCCTGGCCTGCCGCCGTAGGCGGCGCTCACCACCGGGCCGGCGCCCACGCGCCAGGCGCCGACCAGGCGGGTGACCACCGCCGCGGTCACCAGCGGCTGGTCGCCGAGCAGGACCACCACGGCGGCGGGGTCGCCCGCCGCCGCCACGGCGCTCGCCAGCACGTGGCCCATGCCGCGGCGCCAGCCCGCCACCGGCAGGGGGCGGGCCCGGCCCAGCTCCACGCGCGCGGCCACCTCCTCGGCCCGCGCGCCGAGGGCGACCGTCACCGCGTCGACCGGGGCCTGCTCCAAGGCGCCGAGCACGTGGGCGAGCAGCGGCCGCCCGTCCAGCTCGGCGAGCTGCTTGGGCCGGCCCATGCGGGTGGACGCCCCGGCCGCGAGCACCAGGGCAAGGACCGGCCCCGGTTCCCCGGACCCCTCCCCTTGATTCACCGGGGCACCCCCCTGGGGTTCCCCGGACCCCTCCGGTGTCACACCGCGCCCCGTTCGCGCAGGGTGTGCACGGGGGCCGCGCGGGCGGACAGGCGCCCGCCGGAGCGGCCGTGGCGGGCGGCGATCACCTCGGCCAGGATCGACACGGCCGTCTCCTCGGGCGACTTGGCGCCGATGTCCAGGCCGATCGGGCCGGAGATGCGGGCCAGGTCGTCGTCGCCGAAGCCGGCCTCGCGGAGCCGCTCGAGCCGCTCGGCGTGGGCGCGGCGGCTGCCCATCGCGCCGATGTAGGCGACCTGGCTGCGCAGCAGCGCGGTCAGGGTCGGGTCGTCGAAGCGCGGCTCGTGGGTGAGCACGGCCGCGTAGGTGGAGTCGTCGGGCGGCTCGGCCGCCAGGTGCTCCTGCGGCCAGGCGACCACCACGCGCTCGGCGTCGGGGATGCGCTCGGTGGTCGCGAACCGCTCCCTGGCGTCGACCACGGTCACGCGGAAGCCGGCCAGCCGCGCCAGCCGCGCCAGCGCGGCCGCGAAGTCCACCGCCCCGACGATCAGCAGCTTGGGCTGCGGCGCGTAGACGTCGAAGAACAGCCGCCGCTCGCCCAGCTCGCGGACGGCGGCCTCCTCGCCCGGCAGCAGCTCGCGGGCGAGCCTGGCCGCCTCGGCGTCGACCTCCGGGTCGCCGAGCGAGCCCTGGGTCGCCTCCGCGGTGACCAGCAGCTTGGACCCGAGCCCCGGCCCGGCCACCACCGTGACCAGCGCCCCCCGGCGGTCGGCCCGGACCAGGTCGCGGACGGCCTCGAACGGGACCGTGGCCACGTCAGGGGACCGGCTCGACGAACACGTCGATGATGCCGCCGCAGGCCAGGCCCACGTCCCAGACCATCTCGTCGGTGATCCCGAAGGTCACCACGTGGGAAGGGTCGCCCGCCAGCACCCGGGAGGCCTCCTGCAGCACGGCGCCCTCGACGCAGCCGCCGGAGACGCTGCCGACCCAGCGCCCGTCGTCGCACACGGCCATCTTCGACCCCGGCGGCCGCGGCGCCGATCCCTTGACGCTGGTGACGGTGGCCAGGGCGACGCGGTGCCCCTCCGCCCGCCAGCCCTCGATCGCGTCGAGCACGTCCCGCATGGGCACCTCCAGCAGTTCGAGCAACCACGGCCCAGACCCGCGCAGACCCTCGCATTTTCGGTCTGCCACGTCGATAGTATTCTGCGTCCGTTCGACCATTGTCGGCCAAGCATTCGGTCGGATCGGGGCGAGCCGTGCGAAGCCGGTCCGGCAGTCCCACCGGCCGGGGACGGAGGTGGCCCTTGAGGCACATCGCTTGCACGGTGAACGGGGTCAGACGCGAGGCCGAGGTCGAGCCTCGACAGCTGCTCGTCTACTTCCTCCGCGAGACGCTCGGCCTGACCGGGACGAACGTCGGCTGCGACACGTCGTCGTGCGGCGCCTGCACGGTGCTGGTCGACGGCAAGTCGGTCAAGTCCTGCACGATGCTGGCGGTGCAGGCGGACGGCAGCGAGATCACCACCATCGAGGGCCTGGCCACCGACGGCCAGCTCCATCCCCTGCAGGAGGCGTTCCGCCAGCACCACGGCCTGCAGTGCGGCTTCTGCACGCCAGGCATGATCATGGCCGGCCTGGGGCTGATCGAGAGCGGCGCCGGCATGAGCGACGAGGAGATCCGCCTCGGGCTGGAGGGCAACCTCTGCCGCTGCACCGGTTACCAGAACATCGTCGAGGCCATCAAGGACGCGGGGGGCAGGATGCGCTCGGCCGCCGGAGCGCAGGGAGGGTCCGCATGACGCAGGTAGCCGAACCGGAGGCCAAGCGCTGGGTGGGCGGGGGCCTGCTCCGCAAGGAGGACCCCGAGCTGCTCACCGGCCAGGGCCGCTTCGTCGACGACATCGCGCTGCCCGGCATGCTGTGGCTGTCGATGGTGCGCAGCCCGGTCGCCCACGCCAACCTCGCCAGGGTCGACGTGGCCGCCGCCAAGGAACTGCCGGGGGTGGTGGCCGTCTTCACCGGGCAGGACCTGGCCTCCGACTGGGCGGCCGCGATGCCGTGCGCCTGGCCGATCGCCGACCGGGTCATGCCCGAGGAGCCGACCGCCGACGCCCGCATCCCCGACCACTGGCCGGTCGCCAAGGACCGGGTCCGCTACATGGGCGAGATCGTCGCGGTGGTGGTGGCCGACAGCCGCGAGCACGCCGCCGACGCCATCGAGGCAGTCCAGGTCGACTACGACGAGCTGCCGGTGGTCATCGACATGGAGGAGGCCCTCGAGGAGGGCTCGCCAGTCCTCCACGAGGCGTTCGGCGACAACCGCGCCTACACCTGGAACCTCACCAACGGCGACGTCGACAAGGTGTTCGCCGAGGCGCCCGTGGTGGTCAAGGAGCGCTACTACCACCCGCGGCTGATCCCCAACGCGATCGAGCCGCGCGGGGTGGTGGTGCAGCCGGTGCCCGCCCAGGGCGAGGTCACCATCTGGTCGGCCACCCAGATCCCGCACATCCTCAAGGTCCTGATGGCCCTGGTCATGGGCATCCACGAGGCGAAGATCCGGGTGGTCGCGCCCGACGTCGGCGGCGGCTTCGGCTCCAAGCTGAACTTCTACGCCGAGGAGGCGATCGCCGTCGCGGTCGCCCGCCGGCTCGGCCAGCCGGTGAAGTGGATCGAGGAGCGCACCGAGGCGTACCTGGCCACCATCCACGGCCGCGACGTGATCCAGGACATGGAGATCGCCGCCACCGAGGAGGGCAAGACCCTCGGCTTCCGCGTCAAGCTGTACGCCGACTTCGGCGCCTACATGCAGCTGGTGACCCCGGGCATCCCGATCCTCGGCGCCTGGCTGTACCACGGCGTCTACGACGCCCAGGCGTACCAGTTCGAGGCCACCGGGGTGTTCACCAACAAGACCCCGACCGACGCCTACCGCGGCGCCGGCCGGCCGGAGGCGACCTACGCGGTCGAGCGGGCCATGGACGCGCTCGCCCGCCGGGTCGGCAAGGACCCCGCCGAGATCCGCGAGCTGAACTTCATCCCGCCGTTCGAGGGCGCCACCGAGGTCGCCTGCGGCCTGCAGTTCGACTCCGGCAACTACGCCGCCACCTTCGCCAAGGCCAAGCAGCTGGCCGGCTACGACGAGCTCCGGCGCGAGCAGCGGGAGCACGACGGCCGCCGCGACGGCAAGCTGCTCGGCATCGGCATCTCCACCTACATCGAGATGTGCGGCCTGGCCCCCTCCCAGGTCCTCGCCGCGGTCAAGTACGCCGCCGGCGGCTGGGAGGCGGCCACCATCCGCTGCCACCCGACCGGCAAGGTCACCGTGGTCACCGGCACCTCACCGCACGGCCAGGGCCACGTCACCACCTGGGCGCAGATCACCGCCGACGCCCTCGGCGTGGATCCCGACGACGTCGAGGTGCTGCACGGCGACACGGCCATCTCGCCGACCGGCATGGACAGCTACGGCAGCCGCAGCATCTCGGTCGGCGGCGCCGCCCTGTACCTGGCGGCCGAGAAGGTCCGCGCCAAGGCCCGCACCATCGCCGCCCACGAGCTGGAGGTCGCCGAGGAGGACCTCGAGTGGAAGGACGGCAAGTTCCAGGTCGCCGGCGCGCCGGACAAGGCCAAGACGATCCCTGAGGTCGCCTTCTCGGCCTGGACCGCGCACGCGCTGCCGGACGGCACCGAGCCCGGCCTGTTCGCCAGCGCCGTCTTCGACCCGCCGAACTTCACCTTCCCGTCCGGCGCCCACATCTGCGTGGTCGAGGTCGACCCCGACACCGGGCGGGTCGGCATCGACCGCTACGTGGCGGTGGACGACTGCGGCACGATCATCAACCCGATGATCGTGGACGGCCAGGTCCACGGCGGCATCGCCCAGGGCATCGCCGAGGCGCTGTACGAGGAGGCCCGCTACGACGAGAACGGCACCCTGCTGACCGGCAACATGTCCACCTACCGGGTCCCGTCCGCCGCCGAGCTGCCCGGCTTCGTCCTCGACCGCACCGTCACCCCGTCGTCCACCAACCCGCTGGGCGTCAAGGGCATCGGCGAGGCCGGCACGATCGCCTCCCCGCCGGCGGTGGTCAACGCCGTGGCTGACGCGCTGCGGTCCGTCGGCGTGGAGTTCATCGACCTGCCGGCCAGCGCCGAGCGGGTCTGGCGGGCCATCCAGGCCGCCAAGGGCCAGGCGCCTGAGGAGCGCGGCGCCGAGGGCGGCCAGACCGGCGCGGCCAGCATGACCCCGACCCCGGAAGGAGGCCAGGCGTGATCCCGGCGCCGTTCGAGTACGAGGTCGCCGAGTCGACCGACCACGCGGTCGCCCTGCTCGGCCAGCACGGCGAGGACGCCAAGCTGCTGGCCGGCGGGCACTCGCTGCTGCCGCTGATGCGGCTGCGGCTGGCCGCGCCGTCGGTGCTGATCGACATCGGCCGGCTGCGCGACCTCTCCTACGTCCGCGAGGTCGGCGACCGCATCGCGATCGGCGCCCTGACCACCCACGACGACGCCCACCACTCCGAGCTGCTGCGGCAGGAGTGCCCGATCGTCGCCCACACCGCCGGGGAGATCGGCGACCCGCAGGTGCGCCACCGCGGCACCATCGGCGGCTCGGTCTGCCACGCCGACCCGGCCTCCGACCTGCCAACCGTGATGCTGGCGCTCGACGCCGAGCTGGTCGTGCACGGGCCGAGCGGCGACCGCACGGTGCCGGCGGCGAGCTTCTGGACCGGCATCTTCGAGGCCGACCTCGGGCCGCAGGACCTGCTCACCGAGATCCGCGTGCCGCGCACCGGCGCGGGCGGCTGGTCCTACCAGAAGTTCAACACCCGCGCCCAGGACTGGGCGATCGTCGGGGCGGCGGCGGTCACCCACAACGGCGACGCCGCGGTGGCGCTGACCAACATGGGCGAGACGCCGGTGCGGGCGCGGGCGGTCGAGGAGGCGCTGCGCGGCGGGGCCGACCCGGCCGGCGCCGCCGAGCACGCCGTCGAAGGCACCAACGCGCCCGAGGACGCGCTGGCCAGCGCCGAGTACCGCAGGCACCTGGCCACGGTGCTGGTCCGGCGGGCGCTCGAAGCGGCGCGGTCGCGCTGAGCGAGGTGCCGGTGGGGAGGGCGTCGCGGCCCGGCGCCCTCCTCCCCGCTTCCGTCGAGGAGCTGGAGGCCGGCCTCGCCGAGCATGCCTACCTGGCCGACCGCGGGCTGGCCACCGCCATCTACCTGGCCCTGGCGCTGGACCGGCCGCTGCTGCTGGAGGGCGAGGCCGGGGTCGGCAAGACCGAGGTCGCCAAGGTGCTCGCCGCCATGCTCGGGCGCCAGCTGGTCCGCCTGCAGTGCTACGAGGGCATCGACGCCAGCCAGGCGCTCTACGAGTGGGACTACTCGCGGCAGCTGATCGCGGTGCGCGCCGCCCAGCTCGGCGAGCGGTCGGCCGACGTGTTCGGCGCCGAGTTCCTGGTCGAGCGGCCGCTGCTGGCGGCCGTGCGGGCCGGCGCCGGCGCGGTGCTGCTGATCGACGAGCTGGACCGCGCCGACGACGAGTTCGAGGCGTTCCTGCTGGAGGTGCTGTCGGAGTTCGCGGTCACCATCCCGGAGATCGGCCGGGTCGCCAGCGAGCGGCCGCCGGCGGTGGTGATCACCTCCAACCGCACCCGCGAGCTGCACGACGCGCTCAAGCGCCGCTGCCTGTACCACTGGATCGACCACCCGTCGGTGGAGCGCGAGGTGGAGATCGTCCGGGTCCGCGCGCCCGAGGTCCCGCAGGTGCTCGCCCGCCAGGTCGCCGAGGCGGTCGCCCGGCTCCGCGAGCTGGACGTGGCCAAGCGGCCCGGGGTGGCCGAGACGATCGACTGGTCGCAGGCGCTGGCGTTCCTGGGCGCCACCCGGCTCGACCCGGAGCAGGCGGCCGCCACCCTCGGCGCCCTGCTCAAGGACCACGAGGACCTGGAGCTGGTCCGCTCCCAGCTCGACCGGGTCATCGGCAGGGAGTGACGCCGATGGACCCCGGGCTCAGGCGGCTGGTGGGGTTCGGGCGGGCGCTGCGGGCGCGGGGGCTGCCGGTGGGGACCGGGCGGATCCTCGCCTTCTGCCAGGCGGTCGCCGCGCTCGACCGGCTCGACCGCCAGAGCCTGTACTGGGCCGGCCGGCTCACCATGGTCGCCCGCCACCAGGACTTCCCCGCCTACGACGAGGCGTTCCGCGCCTGGTTCCCCAGCGCGCGGGACGAGGTGCTGGCGACCCTCGCCGGCTGGGTCGGCAAGGCCACCCAGCCCGCCGAGGTCGAGGTGGTCGTCCAGGAGGGCCTGCAGGAGCAGGCGTGGGAGGAGGCACCCGCCGGGGAGGGGGAGTCGCTGGTCGGCGTGCTCGCCAGCGGCGCCGAGAGCCTGCGGTCCAAGTCGTTCGAGGCGCTCAGCGAGCTGGAGCGGCGGCAGGCGCACGCCACCATCCGCGCGCTCGCGGTGCGCCTGCCGACCCGGCTGAGCCGGCGCCAGCGGCCGTCCCCGTACGGGCGCCGCTTCGACTTCCGCCGCACCCTGCGGGCCTCGCTGCGGACCCAGGGCGAGCCGTTCCGGCGCGCCTTCCGGGAGCGGCGGGTGCGGCACCGGCCGCTGGTGCTGGTCCTGGACGTGTCCGGGTCGATGTCGTCCTACTCGCGGGCGCTGCTGCAGTTCGGCTACGCCGCGCTGCGCGCCGGCCGGCGGGTGGAGGTGTTCTGCTTCGGCACCCGGCTGACGCGGCTGACCCGGGTGCTGGGCCGCGCCGAGCCGGACCAGGCGCTCAGGGAGGCGGCCGCCGCGGTGGTCGACTGGGACGGCGGCACCCGCATCGGCGCCTCCCTCAAGGAACTGCTGGACCGCTGGTCGCAGCACGTGGCCATGCGCGGCGCGCTGGTGGTGCTGTGCTCGGACGGGCTGGAACGCGGCGACCCGGAGCTGCTGGCCGCCCAGGTCGCCCGGCTGTCGCGGCTGTCGCACCGGCTGATCTGGGTGAACCCGCTCAAGGGCAGCCCCCGCTACCAGCCGCTCGCCCGCGGCATGGCGGCCTCCCTGCCGCACGTGGACGCCTTCCTGGCCGGCCACAACCTCGCCAGCCTCGAAGCCCTCTGCGAGATCCTGGAGTCGGCCCGATGAACCACCGGGACCGACTGGTGTACGGTGCGGACATGACCGAGACGCCCCAGGTGGTGGTGGTCCTGAGTGGGGAGCCGCTGTCGCTGGATGCCGCCTTCCGGGCGGTCGTGGACCCCGCCTGCGGCGGCACCGCCCTGTTCGTCGGCACCACCCGCTCGCCCAACCAGGGCCGCGAGGTCGAGCAGCTCGAGTACGAGGCGTACGAGGAGCTGGCAGCGCCGGAGCTGGAGCGGGTCGGGCGGCAGGCCGCCGCCCGCCACGGCCTCGGCGCGGTGTACCTGGCCCACCGGGTCGGGGTGGTGCCGGCCGCCGAGCCGAGCGTGATCGTGGCCGCGGCCGCGCCCCACCGCGAGGCGGCGCTGGCCGGCTGCCGGGAGCTGATCGACGAGCTGAAGCGGACCGTGCCGATCTGGAAGAAAGAGCGCTTCGCCGCCGGCGGCGGTCGCTGGGTCGGGGTGCCGGAGCCCACCGAGGAGGCCACCCGTGCCTGACCAGGTGATGGTCGACGCCTTCGGACGGGTGGTGCGGGACCTGCGGGTGTCGGTCACCGACCGCTGCAACTTCCGCTGCCTGTACTGCATGCCCGAGGACGGCCTGCCGTGGATCCCCCGCGGCGAGCTGCTCACCCGCGACGAGCTGGTGCGCGCGCTGCGGGTGGCGGTCGGGCTGGGCGTGCGCACGGTGCGGGTCACCGGCGGCGAGCCGACGCTGCGGCGCGACCTGGTCGACGTGGTCGCCGCCGTGGCCGCGCTGGGGGTGGAGCTGTCGATCACCACCAACGGCTTCCTGATGGACCGGCTGGCCGAGCCGCTGCGCCAGGCCGGCCTGGGCCGCGCCAACATCTCCCTGGACTCGCTGCGCCGCGACCGCTTCCAGCAGATCACCCGGCGCGACGCGCTGGACCGGGTGCTGCGCGGCATCGACGCCACCCTGGCCGCCGGCCTGCGGCCGGTCAAGATCAACGCGGTGGTGGTGCGCGGCTTCAACGACGACGAGCTGGAGCCGATGGCCGCCTGGGCGCGCGACCTGGGCGTAGAGCTGCGCTTCATCGAGTTCATGCCGCTGGACGCGCCCGGCGAGTGGACCAGGGACCAGGTGGTGCCGGCCGGCGAGATCCTCACCCGCCTGGACCGGGCCTTCGGCCTGCAGGCGCCCGACCCGCGCGGCAGCGCGCCGGCCGAGCGCTACCGCTACGCCGACGGCCGCGGGGCCGTCGGCATCATCGCCTCGGTGACCAGGGCCTTCTGCGCCCAGTGCGACCGCATCCGGCTGACCGCCGACGGCCAGGTCCGCACCTGCCTGTTCGCCACCACCGAGCACGACCTGCGCGCCGCGCTGCGCTCCTCCCCCGACGACGAGGCGGTCGCCGCCGTCTACCTTGACGCGGTCGCCCGCAAGCAGTGGGGCCACCGCATCAACGAGCCCGACTTCGTCCAGCCGGCCCGCGGGATGTCCCAGATCGGCGGCTGACCGTTGCCAGCCCCGCCGCCGGAGCGGGCTTGGTCCTGGTGTCGTCGGCCGGGATGGACCGTTCGCTGACTGGGAGGTCCCGACATGACCAGCAAGTTCACCGAGCTTGCGATCGACTGTGCCGATCCCAACGGTCTCGCCCGGTTCTGGTGCTCGGTCCTTGACTACGAGGTGCAGGACGAACGCGACGGAATTGTCACAATTCGCTCACCGATGGTGCCCGAAGGCAGGAACCGCCCTGGCCCAGTGCCACCGACGTTGACGTTCGCGCGCGTGCCCGAGGGCAAGACCGTCAAGAACCGGCTCCACCTCGACGTCAACCCAACCGACAGGGGGCAGGACGAAGAGGTCCGTCGCCTGCTCGACCTCGGTGCTCGACACGCCGACGTCGGCCAAGGCGAGGTGAGCTGGGTCGTACTTGCCGACCCAGAGGGGAACGAATTCTGCGTCCTTGCGGACCGCCGCCCCTGATCGGAGGCTCGAGACTGCTCTCAGTCGCCCGGCCTGGCGCGTCTTGGAGTAGGCTGCTGCTCCGAGCCGGACGAGAAGGAGGAGTCGTGCAGGCGGATTGCACCTTCTGTCAGATCGTGTCCGGCGAGCTGCCGGCCGAGCTGGTGGACGAGGATGAGCGCACCGTCGCGTTCATGGACATCAACCCGGCCACGCAGGGCCACCTGCTGGTGGTGCCCCGCCGGCACGTCCCCGACGTGATGTCGGCCAGCCCGGAGGACTGGCTGGCGGTGGCGGCGACCGCCCGCCGCATGGCCCGCTGGGTGGTGACCGCGTTCCGCGCCGGCGGCGTCGACCTGCTGCAGGCCAACTCCGACGGCTCGGCCGGCAGCCAGACGGTCTTCCACCTCCACGTCCACGTGGTCCCGCGATACCACGACGACCAGCTCGGCGCCTGGTGGACGCCGCAGACGGCCGACCCGGCCGAGATCACCGAGGCGGCCAGGCGGCTGGTCGAGCACGGGCGCCACGACCCGCAGGCCGCCAGGGACCTGGCCTCCACCGCCAACTGACCGGCGGCGCCGCCCGGCCCTTGCAATCGCAGCGGGCCAGGCGCAGGTTTGCGGTGAGCCTTCGACGGGATAGCGACTGCTGAGACTCGGCCGAAAGGACCGCCATGAACACAGGGCTCGTGATCGCCATCGTGATCGTCGCCGTCGTCGTGCTCGCCGTCCTCGCCTTGCTGATCAGCCGCCAGCAGCGCAGCCGGCGGCTGCGCGACCGCTTCGGCCCCGAGTACGACCGCACCGTGGAGGCCGCCGGCAACCGCCGGGCTGCCGAGAGCGAGCTGCAGAGCCGCACGGAGCGGCGCGAGCGCCTGCAGATCGTCCCCCTCGACGCCACCGTCCGCGACCGCTACGTCGAGGCCTGGCACCAGACCCAGGCCCGCTTCGTCGACGCGCCGGGCGAGGCCACCCGGGAGGCGGACCGGCTGGTCACCTCGGTGATGCGCGACCGCGGCTACCCGGTCGACGACTTCGACCAGCGCGCCGCCGACGTCTCCGTCGACCACCCGCAGGTGGTGGACGACTACCGGGCGGCCCACGCCATCGCGGAGGCCAACGAGCGCTCCGAGGCGGGCACCGAGGACCTGCGCCAGGCCATGGTTCACTACCGCTCGCTGTTCGAGGACCTCCTGGAGGTCGGCGCGCCGGAGCAGGCGCAGGCGGACCGCCCGGCCGAGGAGGTGCAGCCGACCGACCGCTCGACTGAGGAGGCACGATGACCGAACGCTACGGCTACGGGTACGGGGACGAGCCGAGCGGCCAGCGGCCCGCCCCCGGCCAGGGGCCGGTGAGCGAGCGGGAGCCCGCCGACCAGGCCGGCGAGCGCGAGGAGCACGTGATCGACCTCACCGACGGGGGCGACCCCGGCGAGGATGACCACGACGCCCACGACGAGCGCATGCGCGAGGTCCACGACGAGGAGGAGCCGCCCTCCCCGCCGGTGGAGGAGGCGGCGACCCCGCCCGCGCCGCCCCAGGAGGAGCGGCCCGGGTCCTCCTCGATCTTCGAGGTGGAGGAGCCGGCGCCCGCTGAGACCCCCGAAGTCGTCGAAGTCCTCGAAGTCGCCGAGACCCCCGAGGCCGCCGAGGTCATCGCCGAGGAGGAGGAGCTGGCGGTGGTGGAGGCGCCGGCGCCGGCGGCGGCCGAGCCGGCCGCCCCCGCTGCCGCGGCCCCGCCGGCCACGCTGCTGGCCACCATCGACGCCGACGACGTCCGCCGCCGCTTCCTGGACATCCAGGCCAGCTTCGTGGACGAGCCGCGCCAGGCGGTCGAGGAGGCCGGCCGCTTCGCCGAGGACCTGGTCCAGCAGGTGATCGCGGCCCTGCAGGAGCAGCAGGGCCGGCTGGGCACGCCGGTCGCCGGCGGCGACACCGAGGAGCTGCGCCAGGCGCTGCGCGACTTCCGCCGGTTCGTCGACCGGCTGCTCGCCCTGGCGCTGTAGCCCGCGGCAGGGCGCGGGCGCCGGCCGGCCGCGGCCGACGCGGTATGGTGCATCGCATGAGCACCGACGCCTCGACCTTCGCCGGCATGCCCGACGAGGGCATCGCCTTCCTCGAGGACCTCGAGGAGCGCAACACCAAGGAGTTCTTCGACGCCCACAAGCGGCTGTTCCAGGAACAGGTCCAGGCGCCGTTCGCCGCCCTGCTGGACGCCGCCGCCGGCCGCCTGGCCCGCACGGTGCCGGACCTGGGCCGGCCCAAGGTGCACCGCATCTACCGCGACCTGCGCTTCCGCAAGGACAAGACGCCCTACAACACGTCGATGAGCGGCTACGTCGCCCACCGCGCCCCCGCGCCGGGGGTGGTCGAGGTCGGCTACTACGTCAACGTCGGCCCGGCCGGCGCCTACGTCGCCGGCGGCCTGTACCGGCCGGCCCGGCCGGAGCTGGAGCGGCTGCGGGCCGCCGCCGCCGACGAGGCCACCGGCCCGGAGCTGGCCGGCATCCTGCGCCGCGCCGGCGGGCGCGGCCTCCAGGCGTGGCTGGACCCGCTGCAGCGCACGCCCAAGCCGTGGCCGGCCGACCACCCACGGGCGGAGCTGCTGCGGGCGCGCTCGCTCACCCTGCAGCGCCACCACGACCGCGGCGCCTGGCTGAGCAGCGGCGAGCTGCTGGAGCGCGTGGTCGCGGACTGGCGGGCGCTGCTGCCGCTCAACCGCTGGCTGGACCGGCTCTCCGAAAAGTAGCGGCGGCGGAGCGCCGTCAGGCCAGGCGCGGCCCGACGAACACCACCAGCACGGCCGGATCCGGACCGAGGTTCTTGAGCGCGTGCTTGCTGCCCGCGGGGGCGAGCACCGCCTCGTACTGGGCGGCCTCGGCGGTCTCCTCGTCGACCCGCACCAGCACCCGGCCGGCCATCACCAGCACGACCTTGTCCGAGCCGTCGTGGACGTGCAGCAACTGCTCCTGCCCAGGGTCCAGGCAGTACAGGTCGGTGAGGGTACGGTCGGTCTCGAACACCCGCTGCTTGGCCATGCGCCGCGGATCGAAGGCGATCAGGTCGGCCAGCTTGCGCCGCTCCACGGGCGGGCCTCCTCTCGGTCTCGCCCGAGACTAGACTGTGCCGCCCGAACCCTGCATGTCGTCTTGGAGGCCCCAGATGCTCGAGGTCGCCCTGGCCGACGCCGACCCGACCGGGTCGCCGGCCGACCTGCTCGCCGTCCCCGTGTTCGCCGGGTTCGACCTGGGCCCGGGTGGGGAGCGGGCGGCCGAGGCCCTCGGCGCCCCGCTCGGCCCGCTGGCCGAGGCGGCCGGCTTCACCGGCAAGGCCGGCGAGGCGCTGGCCCTGCCGACCCTCGGGCGCCTGCCCGCCGCCACCCTGCTGCTGGTCGGCGTCGGCGAGCGGGACAAGCTCGACGCCGAGTCGCTGCGCCGGGCCGCCGGCACGCTGGTCCGCCGCGCCGCGGGGGCACGCAGCGCCGCGACCACCCTGCCGCAGGCGCTGGACGGCGGGCCGGACGCGGTCCGCGCGGTCGCCGAGGGCGCCCTGCTCGCCGCCTACCGCTTCGACAAGTACAAGGCCGCCGACGCGGCCGACCGGGAGCGGGTGCGGCTGGAGCGGCTGGCGCTGGCCCCCGCCGGCGGCGCCGACCGGGACGCCTGCCAGGCGGCCCTGCGGCGCGGGCGCGTCCGGGCGGCCGCCACCAACCTCGCCCGCGACCTCTCCAACGAGCCGGCCAACGCGCTGCACCCGGCCGACCTGGCCGCCGCCGCCGAGCGGCTGCTGGCCGGCAAGGGCGTCACCGTGACCGTCAAGGACGAGCAGGCGCTGGCCCGGGAGGGCTTCGGCGGCATCGTCGGGGTCGGCCAGGGCGCCGACAACCCGCCCCGCCTGATCGAGCTGGCCTACGCCCCGGAGGGCTCACGAGGCCGGGTGGTGCTGGTCGGCAAGGGCATCACCTTCGACTCCGGCGGCCTGTCGCTGAAGCCGGCCGACGGCATGAAGACCATGAAGACCGACATGTCGGGGGCGGCGGCGGTGCTGGGGGTGATGAGCGCGCTGGCCGACCTCGGCGTCAAGGTCGCGGTCACCGGCTACCTGGCCTCCGCCGAGAACATGCCGTCCGGCCGGGCGACCCGCCCCGGCGACGTGCTCACCATGAAGAACGGCAAGACCGTGGAGGTGCTCAACACCGACGCGGAGGGCCGGCTGGTGATGGCCGACGCGCTGGCGCTCGGCGCGGCCGGCGAGCCGGACGCGATCGTGGACGTGGCCACCCTCACCGGCGCCTGCCAGGTCGCCCTCGGCATGAAGTACGCCGGGCTGATGGCCAACGACGACGCGCTCGCCGCCGAGCTGCTGGAGGCGGCCGGAGACGCCGGCGAGCGGGCCTGGCGGCTGCCGCTGCCGCCCGAGTACCGCAAGGAGGTCGAGAGCGAGGTCGCCGACCTCAAGAACGTCGGCGACCGCTTCGGCGGGGCGCTGATCGCCGGGCTGTTCCTGCAGGAGTTCGTCGCCGACCGGCCCTGGGCGCACCTGGACATCGCCGGCCCCGCCCGCAATGAGTCCGAGGACGGCTACCTCGGCAAGGGCTCGACCGGGTCGAGCGTGCGCACCCTGCTCTCCTGGCTGGAGCGCCGCGGCCGCGCCTGACCGTGGCCGTCGAGCGGTTGGCCTACCAGGTCGCCTGGTGGGCCGGTCGGGCGCGGCTGCGGTTCCCGGCCGGCCGCCGGCCGGTCGCGCTGCCCGCGGCCGGCCCGGCCGCCGCCGTGCACCTGAGCGCGGTCGCCCGGCTGCCGGCGCCGGTCGCCGACGCCGTGGCCGCGGCCACCGCCCGGCTGCGCGCCCACGACCCGGGCCACCACTACTACCGGCCGCGGACCATGCACGTCACCGTGCTGAACCTCGACGGGTTCGACCTGGCCGGCCGCCTGCCCGAGCTGCGGGCGGCGATCGCCGCCTGCGGGCCGGTCGGGCTGACCGTCCGCGGGCTCAACCTGTCGCCGGCGACCGTGTTCGCCCAGGGGTTCCTCGACGACGCCCGCCTGCCGGTGCTGCGCCGCCGGCTGGCGCGGCTGCACGCGCCGGCCGGCCGCTGGCGGCGGCCGCTGGCCCGGCGGGTGGCGGTCGCCAACGCCGTGCGCTTCGCCGCGCCGCCGAGCGCCGCCTTCCTGGCCGAGCTGGCCGGGCTGCGCCGGCTCGGCTTCGGCCGCGCCACCCTGACCGAGGTGGAGGTGGTGCGCACCGACCGGCTGCTGTCGCCGGAGGGCACGCTGCTGGTCGAGCGCGTCCGCCTCGCCGGCGGGCTCCCGCCCGGCTGAGTCAGGCGTCCGGGCCCTGCGCGCGGACGCGGCGGACGGCCACCAGGGCGTCCTGCAGCTCGCGGATCCAGTCGCTCTGGTGGCGGCCGACCAGGCGGACGCACCAGGCGAGGGCGTCGCTGCGGCTACGGGCCACCCCCGCGTCGATCAGCGTGTCCAGCACCCGCCGCTCGGGCATGCGCAGGCGCGTCATCACCGGCACGCTCAGGGTGGTGAACAGCAGCCGCTCGCCGCCGCACGCCACCCCCCAGGACACCTTGCGGCGCCAGCGCCGCTGCAGCTCGGTGGCCAGGCGGATACGCTGCTCGCGGGTCTCCTCGCGGAAGCGGACGGCGGCCTCCTCGGGGTCGGTGGCGGGGTCGTCGGGCAGCGTGCCGACCACCAGGATCTCCTCCCCGTCGACCAGCACCTCGGGCGGGGCGGCGAACCAGCCGGCGGGGATGCGCCCGCCCAACCAGTTGGCCACCTCGCGGGCCACGCGCTCCGGTTGCATGTGCTTACAGTATTACAACGGGTCCGCAGAACAAAGCATTCAAGCTCCGCAGAATCGTGGAAAACCGGCCCTGACGAGCGGTTTCGACCGGGTTCCTTTTTCCTGCCAGGCCTACCGGCCGGTATCATCCCGCCAACGGCGGCAGAAAAAGGGGAAACCCCCGGTGCGGATCGACTTCAGATCGTCGGAACGTTCCAGCCTCGGCGTCGAGGTCGAGCTGGAGCTCGTCGACCAGGAGACGCGCGAGCTGCGCGGTGAGGCGTCCGAGCTGCTGCCGCTGCTCGGCCGGGGCCACCCGAACGGCGAGCACCCCAAGGCCAAGCACGAGCTGCTCGAGTCGACCGTCGAGATCATCACCGGCATCTGCGCCACGGCCGAGGAGGCGCGCCAGGACCTGGCGGGCACCCTGGCCGAGCTCGCGCCGCTGGCGGAGGCGCGCGGCCTGGCGCTGCTGTGCTCGGGCAGCCACCCCTTCTCCGACTGGACCAAGCAGCAGGTCAGCCCGGACCCGCGCTACGCCCAGCTGGTCGAGGACATGCAGTGGATGGCCAGGCGCCTGCAGATCTTCGGCATCCACGTGCACGTCGGGGTGCGCTCGCCCGAGAAGGCGGTCGCGATGGTCAACGCGCTCACCGGCTACATCCCGCACTTCCTGGCCCTGTCGGCCTCCAGCCCCTACTGGAAGGGCACCGACACCGGGCTGGCCTCCTCGCGGACCAAGGTGTTCGAGGGCCTGCCGACCGCTGGCCTGCCCTACCAGCTCGCCGGCTGGGGGCAGTTCGAGCAGTTCATGGAGACGCTGATCTCGGCCAGGACGATCCACACCATCCGCGAGGTCTGGTGGGACATCCGACCCCACCCCAACTTCGGCACGGTCGAGCTGCGCATCTGCGACGGCCTGCCGACCCTCGGCGAGATCGCGACCGTGGCGGCCATGAGCCAGTGCCTGGTCGAGCAGTTCGACACGCTCATCGACCGC
>DASQWY010000115.1:0-14898 GCA_035640005.1 Actinomycetes bacterium | reverse complement strand
CTCCCAGGCCACCCCCGCCGGGCTGCGGCGCGCCAGCCACTCGCCGGCGGCGCCCAGGCCCTGGTCGGTGGCGTGGAAGTGCAGCGCCTCGCCGTCGCCGCGCAGCGCGTCCAGCTCGGGGAAGTCGTCGACCCGCGGCAGCACCGTGAACATGTCCAGCAGGTCGGCGACGCCGTCGGCGGCCAGGTCGGCGGCGACCCTCGGGTCGCGGCCGACGGCCAGCTCGGCGTCCAGCCGGTGCACCAGGGTGTCGTGGGTGACCCGCCGCAGCCAGAACCCGGCGGTCCGGTCGTCGGCCCAGCTCCACACGCCGGTCTCCGGGCCGAGCCGGCGGACGGCGTCGCTGAGCCGGCGGGCGCCGGCCGCCAGCCACGCCGAGCGCGCCTCGGCGCCGTCCGGCACCTCCAGGTCGTCGGCCTGCTCGTTCGGCACCGGCCCGGTGGCGCGGCGCTCGACGATCACCGCCGGCCAGCGCATCCCGTGGCCGACGTGCGCGGCCAGCTGCGCGAGCGTCCACCCGGGGCAGGTCGGCACCGGCAGCGCCGGGTCGGCGGCGGCCACCGCGGCGGCGAACCTGGCGGTCTCGGCGCGCAGCTCGGCGTGGTAGCGCTCGAACGGCAGCCGCGCCGCCGTCCGGGTCGCGTTCGCCACGCTCGCCTCACCTCCGGCCTCGACCCTACCGCCGCGGCCGCGGGGGCGCGAACGCTCAGCCGGCGGCGGGCTCGCCGGCGGCGCCCGGGCGGGCGGCCAGCAGGCCCGGCGGCGGCGCGGCCGGAGCCGGCTCGGCACGGCCTGCCTCCACCTGGCGCAGCACCTCCAGGATCTCCTCGCCGAGCAGCTCCTCCCGCTCGCTGAGCGCGTCGCGGAGCGCCTCGACCAGGTCGCGGTTGCGGTCCAGCTGCTCCTTGACGGCGGCCTTGGCCTCGTCCAGCAGCCGCTCGGCGGCCTCGCGGCCGGCCGGGTCGGCCAGCACCCTGGCGGTGACGTTGCGCTCGTTCAGGCCCTCGTCGACGGCCAGGAACGACACCAGCGAGCCGCCCATGCCGAGCGTGCCGACCATCTGGGCGGCGATGTCGGTGGCCGCGGCCAGGTCGCCGCCGGGGCCGGTGGTGGACTCGCCGAACCACAGCTCCTCGGCGGCCATGCCCGCGCAGGAGATGCGCAGGAACGCGGTCAGCTCGGTGCGGGTGCGGGTCCAGCGCTCCTCGCTGTCGTTGTGGGCGAGCAGGCCGAGTGCGTCGCGGCGCTTGACGATCGAGACGACCTCCAGGCGGCGGCCGACCCCGGACAGGTAGGCAGCGACCGCGTGGCCGGCCTCGTGGGTGGCGACCAGCTCCCGCTCCAGCGGGGTGTAGGCGACCGGCTGCTCCAGGCCGATCTCCTCCGACAGCTTGGCCTGGTTGACGTCGGCCCAGCCGAGCGCGTCCCGGCCGGCGCGCAGCGCCCACACCAGCGCCTCGTCCAGCAGGTGCTCGAGCATCACCGGCGTGTAGCCCAGGGTGATGGTGGCCAGCTCGGCGCGGCGGGCCTCCTCGTCCAGCTCCGGATGGTGGGCCTTGCGGCCGAGGAAGTAGTCGAGCAGCTCGCGGCGGCCGGCCGCGCTCGGCAGGTCGAAGTACAGGCGGCGGTCGAAGCGACCGGGGCGCAGCAGCGCCGGGTCGAGCACCTCCGCCCGGTTGGTGGCCGCGATCAGCAGCACGTTCTCATCGTGGGCGGGCGGCTTGGGCAGCTGGCGGTGGCTCGGCAGCCAGCCGTTGACCCAGTCGACCAGGGTGCCGAGGGCGCGCTCGCCCGCGGTCGGGGTGTCGAAGCTCTGCAGCTGCACCAGCAGCTCGTTGACGACCCCGCCAGTGCTGGAGGCGATGCTCGCCTCCAGCCGGCCGCCGCGGCCGGCGCCGGCCGCGGAGGCCTCCTCCAGCCCGCCGCGGCGGCCGCCGATCGCGTCGATCTCCTCGATGAAGCCGATCGCGCCGCCTTCGCGGCGGGCGGCGCGCCGCAGGGCGCGGAAGTAGGCGCGCAGCTTGCGGGCGGTCATGCCGTACCACATCGACTGGAAGCTGGTGGCCGAGACGAACAGGAACGGCACCCCGGCCTGGCGGGCCATGGCCTTGGCCATGTGGGTCTTGCCGGTGCCGGGCTGGCCCTCGAACAGGATGCCGCGCCGCGGGGTGCCGCCGAGCTGGTGCCGGAAGGTGGCGTAGGCGAGGAACAGGTTCAGGGTGCGGACGACCTCGTCCTTGACCGGGTCCAGGCCCTTGACGTCGTCCAGGCCGACGTCGATCTGCTCGGGCCGGAACTCCACGTGCGGGGAGCGGCCCTGCCCGAGCATGGGCGCCAGCATGACCAGGCCGAGCAGCACCACCAGCAGCAGGGCGGGCATCCACAGCGCCGCGTCCGGGCCCAGGTGGACGCCGGCCAGCGGGTTCAGCGAGCGCCCGCTCAGCACCCGCCACCAGGCGAGCACGCAGGCCACCAGCAGCAGCGCGGCCAGCCGCAGCAGCCGCCGCTGCCGCCAGCGCTCGCGCGCCCGGCCCACGTCGACCTCGTGTGCCCGCAGCACCGCGTCGCTGCCGAGCACGCCGGCCAGCCGCGCTGCGCCCACGTGCATGCCCCCCGCTCGATCCCAGGTTCTGTGGACAGTGAGCCACGGCCCCGGCGGCGGCGGCCATGGGCGGTCCTGCGGACCCGGCCTGGTCGCGGGACTAGGCAGGCCTACCGAGCGGCTACCCGCGCCGGGCGGAGGTGACGCGCAGGGGCGTGCCCTGCTGGCAGGTGCTGAGCGTGCCCGGCGCCAGCGTGCCGGTCACCCGCACCCGCGCCCCCGAGCGCAGCACCTGCTGGTCGCCACCGACCAGCAGGTAGGTCGGGCCGGCGTCGGCCGCCAGCAGCCGGCAGCCGGGCTCGACGCCGCTGCGGACCACCCCGGTCGCGACCACCCGGGTGGCGACCCGCGGCGGTCCCGCCTTGCGCGGCGGCGTGACCGCCGGCGCCCTGGTGCTGGTGCTGGCCCCGCCGGCCCGGGCGCCCTGGTCCTGGCCGCCGCCCCCGGCGCAGGCGGCGAGGACCAGCGCGGCGAGCAGCAGCGCCACCACCCAGCTGGCGATCCTCGTCGGGTTCATGCAGGTTTGGACGCGCCCGCCGGGCGGGAGGTTCCCGCCGCCGGCGCCGGCGTAGATTAGGGCTTCGCGACCGAGGAGGTGGCTCGATGGCACTGCTGGACGACGCCGCCGTGGAGGACGGCCTGCAGCGGCTGCCCGGCTGGGAGCGCCGCGGCAACGAGATCGTCCGCACCTTCCAGCGGAAGGACTTCCGCGGGGCGATGGCGTTCGTCAACGAGGTCGCCGAGGCGGCGGAGGCGGCCGGCCATCACCCGGACATCGACATCCGCTGGAACAAGGTGACCCTGGCGCTGTCCACCCACTCCGAGGGTGGGCTCACCGAGCACGACTTCGCGCTGGCCGCCCGCGTCAGCGAGCTGGATTAACTAGCCCTCCTGAGCAGCCGGCTCGGTGTCGGGCAGCTCGACCACGAAGCGGGCGCCGCCGCCGGGGTTGTCCTCGACCCAGACGCGGCCGCGCATGGCGCCGACCAGCCGGTCGACCAGGTACAGGCCGAGGCCGACCCCGCCGACCCGGCGGGTGGTGGACGCGTCCAGCTGGGTGAAGGCGCTGAAGATGCGCTCCCGGTCGCCCGCGGCCACCCCGGGACCGCGGTCGGCGACCTCGATGCGGGTGCGGCCGGCCGGCTGGGCGACCACCACCTCCAGGCGGCTGCCCTGGGGGGCGTGCTTGCCGGCGTTGTCGACCAGGTTGGACACCACCGTGCGGACCCCCTCGGCGTCGCCCAGCACCGCCCGGGGCCGCTCGGGCAGCAGCAGCTGCACGTCGCGGCCCGGCTCGGCCTGCCGCCAGTCATCCACCGCCTCGGCCACCACCTCGGCGACCGCCACCTGGCCGACCCGCGGGACCGGGCTGCGGTTGGCGGCCAGCGCGCTCGCCTGCAGCAGCTGCTCCACCATGTCGCGCAGGCGCGCCCCCTGGCGGACCACCCGGTCCAGGATCTCCTGGCCGTCCGCTGAGACGGCCAGGTTCGGGCGGCGGCGCAGGGTCTGGGCCATGCCCAGGATCACCGTGATCGGGGTGCGCAGCTCGTGGCTGACCATCGCCAGGAACTCGTCCTTGAGCCGGTCGACCTCCTCCAGCCGCGCGACCGAGGCCGACAGCGAGGCGTTCTCGGCCTCCAGCTCGCGGGAGCGGCTCAGCGCCGCCTCGTACAGGACGCGCAGGTCCTCCATCACCGGGCCGGTGACCGCGGCCGACAGGCGCGCCTGCCCCTGCCTGGCGGCGTCGAGCGCCTCCAGCACCGCCCCCGGCCGGTCGCCCTTGAGCACGTAGCCGCGCGCGCCGGCGGCGACCATCTCGCGGACGTAGGCCTCGTCGGAGTAGGCGGTGTGGGCGACCACCACCACCTCGGGCCAGCGGCGCACGATCTCCCTGGTGGTGGCCACGCCGCCCTGCCCGGGCATGCGGCAGTCCATCAGCACCACGTCGGGGGCCAGCCGCTCCACCAGCGGCAGGGCGGCCTCGCCACTGTCGGCCTCGCCGACGACCTCCCAGTCGCCGACCTCCTCCAGCAGCGAGCGCAGCACCGAGCGGACGGCCGGGTGGTCGTCGACCAGCAGCACCCGCCCGCGCTGGTGCTCGTCCCGCGCGACAGCCTTCATGTCCTCCCCCGGTGCGGTGGGTCCCGCAGGTCATATCGGCACGCCACGCCGCCAGTTCAGGGGGACGCCGGTGCTAGCATCCGCCGCCATGAAGGACGTCGGCATCGTCGGGCTGCCGCTGTCCGGCAAGACGACCCTGTTCAACGCGCTGACCAGGGCCGGCGCGCCGGCCGGGGGGGCGGCCGGCCGGGCCAGCCTGGCCGCCGTGCCGGTGCCCGACCCGCGGGTCGACACCCTCGCCGAGCTGGAGCGCTCCCGCAAGCGGGTGTTCGCGCAGGTCCGCTTCGTGGACGTCGCCGGCCTGTCGGCGGGCGGCTCCGCCGGGCTCGCCGCCCAGGGCCTCGGGGCGCTCCGCGAGGTGGACGCGCTGGCGATGGTGCTGGCTGGGTTCGAGGGGGCGCCCGACCCGGTGGAGGCGGCCGCCGAGCTGACCCTGGAGCTGACCGTGGCGGACCTGGCCAGCATCGGCCCGGGCGCCGACAAGGCGGCCAGGCGGGCCAGCTCCGGGGTGAAGGGCGCCGCCATGGAGGCGGCCACCCTGGAGCGGGCCCGCGCCCTGCTCGACCAGGGGACGCCGCTGCGCGCGGCGTCGTTCGAGGCCGAGGAGCTGCGGGTGCTCCGCAACTTCGCGCCGCTCACCCTCAAGCCCGCCCTGGCGGTGCTCAACCTCAGCGAGGACGCCGCCGCCGAGGCGGTCGAGCGGGCGGCCCGCCTGGAGGCCGCCACCGGCCTGCCGGCGGTGGCCCTGCCGGGGGCGCTGGAGGCGGAGGCGGCCGAGCTGACGCCCGAGGACGCGGCCGCGTTCCTGGCCGAGTACGGCGTCGAGCGGGGCGGCCTGGACCAGGTGGTCGGGGCCGCGTGGAGCCTGCTCGACCTGCTCACCTTCTTCACCACCGGTGAGGACGAGAGCCGGGCGTGGGAGGTCCGCCGCGGCGCGACCGCCCCGGAGGCGGCCGGGCGCATCCACACCGACCTGCAGCAGGGGTTCATCCGCGCCGAGGTGGTCGGCTACGACGCGCTGGTCGCCGCCGGCGGCTGGGACGCCGCCCGTGCCAAGGGCCTGCTGCGCGCCGAGGGCAAGTCCTACGTCGTCCGCGAGGCCGACGTGCTGCACGTCCTGTTCAACGTGTGAGGTGCGCGGCCGCGCCCGGCCCGCCGGCCAGGGCGAGCAGGGTGTCGACCCCGGCGGCGACCGCGGCCAGCTCGCGCTCGACCTCGGCCTGCAGCGGCGCGAGCTCGGCGGCGGTGCTGGCGCCCAGGGCGGCGCTGGCGGCCCGGCGGATGGTGCGGGCGAGGTGGGCGACGTCGGCGACCCGGGACTCGGCGGCCGGCAGCACCCGGGCCAGCTCCTCCGGGTCGGGCTCGGCGGCCAGCAGGCGCAGCTCGGCGTCGAGGGTGCCGGCCAGCCGCTCCAGGCGCCGGGCGAGGTGGGGCAGCTCGCCGATGGGCGCGTGGGCGGCGGCGACCACCGCCAGCGCCCTCCTGGTGGCGTGGGCCGTGGAGGCCAGCTCGCGGCGCAGCCCGGCGGCCCGCCGGCGCGGGCCGGGCGGGGCCGCCCACGCCTGCGCGGCACGCAGCGCCGGGCTGGCCCGCAGGCGCCGGCGCAGCAGCCGCGCCAGCCGCCAGGCCGCCACCCCGGCCACCACCCACACCAGCATGACCACCACCAGCACGGTCACCAGCAACGCTGCGAGCATCGCCCCTCCCTCCCCGGGCCTCGACCCACGATAAGCCGCTCAGCCGCCCGAGATCGAGGGGACGATCCAGACCTCGTCGTGGTCGCCGACCGGGGTGGCCAGGCCGGCCAGGTCGCGGACGCTCTGGCCGTTCACGTACACGTTGACGTGGCGGCGCAGCACGCCCCGCTCGTCCAGGACCCGCTGGCGGACGCCGGGGTGGTCGCGGCCGACCGCCTCCAGCAGGCCGGCGACGGTGCCTGGGCCGCCGGCCAGGCCGACCGCGAGCAGCCGCTGCCCGCCCGCGTAGGTCCGCAGGGCGCCCGGCAGGTGCACGGTCGGCATCGGCCCGCTACGGCACGGCGGCGGCCTTGACGGACACCACCGGGGGCAGCCAGCCGGCGACCAGCTGCCAGTGCTCGCCCTCGTCGGCGGAGGCGAACAGCTGGCCGGTGCGGGTGCCGAAGTACAGGCCGGCCGGGTCCAGGCGGTCGCCGCCGAAGCCGTCCCGCAGCACCGTCATCCAGGCGTCGTCCTGGGGCAGCCCGGCGGTCTGCGGCTGCCAGGAGGCACCGCCGTCGCCGGTGCGGTACACCCGCATGCGGCCGTCCGGCACGCAGCGGAACCCGTCGGAGTGCAGCGGGATCACCCAGGCCACCGCCGGGTCGGTCGGGTGGGCGACCACCGGGAAGCCGAAGTCGCTCGGCACCCCGTTGGCCACGTCCTGCCAGCTGTCGGCGCCGTCGTCGGAGCGGTACAGGCCCCAGTGGTTCTGCAGGTACAGCCGGTCGGTGCGGCCGGCGGCCGGGGCGACCTTGTGGACGCACTGGCCGAACTCGGGGTGCTTGTCGGGCAGGAACTCGGCGCGGATGCCGTGGTTGCGGGCCTGCCAGGAGCGGCCGCCGTCGTCGCTGCGGTAGACCCCGGCCGCCGACACCGCCACCCACATGCGCGCCGGGTCGTCGGGGTCGACCAGGATCGTGTGCAGGCACAGCCCGCCGCCGCCCGGGTTCCAGCTCGGCCGGTGCGGGTGGTCCCACAGGCCGCGGACCAGCTCGAAGGTCTCGCCGCCGTCGTCGGAGCGGAACAGCGCGGCCGGGTCCACGCCGGCCCAGACGGTGTCGGGCGCGTCGTCGCCGGCCGGCTGCAGCTGCCAGACGCGGGCCAGGGCGGCGTCGGTGCCGGCCGGGAAGCGCACGTTGCCCTCGGCCGGGTCGGTCCAGCTGCGGCCGAGGTCGTCGGAGTGGCGCACCACCGCCCCCCAGTGGCTGGACTCGACGCCGGCCAGCAGCCGCCGCCGGCCGCCGCGGCCGTCAAAGCGGATCGCGTAGATCGGGTTGCCCGGGAAGTACGGGCCGCTGGAACGCCACTTCTGCCGCTCCGGGTCGCTGGCGAACAGGAACGCGCCCTTCATCGTCCCGACTGTGACCAGGATCTCACCGGACTGCACATCGAGATGCTCGCTCATGCCGGCAAGCCTACCGCGCCCTCCCGACATCCTCGACGTCAGGGTGCTTTGTCCGGGCTCTTCGTCATGAAGTGAAGCGAGGGGTCGTGCCTCGCTGAGGGTGTGTGTCGCGCGAGGCAGCTTCCACAGCCCTCTCGCGCTGGTCGACGCCGTCGGTGAGCAAACTCCATGCTGAACACGCGGCGGCGGGGCGCGGTAGACCTCTCGTCGCCCGAAGCGGACGATGCTGCGGGCGCCGGGCCATCGGCGCTTGACAGCCTGGTTTGCCGGTTTGACAGTCTGGCTCCATGGCGTCCCGCGCGGAGAGGACAGGCCCATGGAGACCGACGCCGACCAGGTGATGCCGCCCCCTCCGGAGGTGGTCGCCGACAAGGGCCACCAGCCAACGATCGGTCGGAAGTTCAACCCGTTCCACGGCCCGCAGCTCGCCGACCCGTACCCCGTCTACGCCCAAGCCCGGAAGGAGGCGCCGGTCTTCTACAGCGAGCTGCTGCAGCTGTGGTATGTGACCCGCTACGACGACATCGTGACGGTGGCACGGAACCCGGCCCGCTTCTCCTCCGCGGAAGCCGTGAACGTGCCACTCGACTACACCGAAGCCACCCGCCAGGCGATCGCGTCGAGCTTCCTGTCCCACGGCTCGTTGACCAACAACGACCCGCCGTCGCACACCAAGATCCGGCGCCTGGTCAACAAGGCGTTCACCACGCGGCAGGTCGCCGACCTGGAAGACCGCGTGCGCGCCATCGCGAACGACCTCATCGACCGGTTCGCCGGCGACGGCCAGGCCGAACTCGTCCGCCAGTTCAGCTTCCCGCTGCCGATGCGGGTCATCCTCAACGTGCTCGGCGCGCCAGAGGATGACCTGCTCACCCTCAAGCAGTGGGCGGACGACTGGATCGCGTTGCTGTCGGTCCAGCTCACCCCGGCGCAGCAGGCCGAGACGGTCGGGCGGCTGCTGCAGTCGCAGGAGTACTGGACCCGGCTCATCGACCAGCGCCGAGCCCACCCGCGTGACGACCTGCTCAGCGCCCTCATCCAGGCCTCATGGGCAGATCCGGACCCGATCGGGCTGCTGCAGCTGGTCAACGTCTGCTCGTCGCTCGCCCTCGCGGGCCACGAGACGACCACCAACCTGCTCGGCAACTGCCTGTACCGGCTGCTGCGCATGCCGGACCAGTGGCAACTGGTCCAGCGCGAGCGGGCGAACATCCCGCGGGCGGTGGAGGAGACGCTGCGCTGCGACACGTCCGTCCATGCCCTGATGCGCACCACGACGGAGCCGGTCGAACTCGGCGGGGTCCGACTGCCGCAGGGTGCCCGGCTGGCGCTGCTGTTCGCGTCCGCGAACCACGACGAGGCCTACTTCCCCGACGCCGCCCGGTTCGACCTGCGCCGCTTGGATCCCAAGGGCCACCTCGCGTTCGGGCACGGCATCCACCACTGCGTCGGCGCCCCGCTTGCCCGGCTGGAGCTGCGGGTTGCCCTCGAGTTGCTGATCGACCGACTGCCGGGCCTGCGCCTGGCAGGCGGCCAGCAGGTCACCTTCGCGGTGAACCCGGTCCACCGGGGCGTCAGGGAACTGCACCTCGAGTGGGACGTGTGAGGACGGCCGCCGGGCGGGCCGCGGTGCGGCGGCGCAGCGCGCGCTGGCGGAACAGAAATCCGCGTGACGCGGTCCTACGGAACTGGTAGCCGTCCTACGGACACCAGAACGATCACATCGGGTAAGCATGACGGAGGCAGCCTTGCGGCCGAGCACGGCGGCGCCAACCATTCCCAGCATGCGGCGGCTGTACCTCAACAGCGCCCTGGTGCTGGTCATCGGCATTCCGCTGTACCTGCTCTCGGAGCAGACCCGCACCTACTTCGCCTGGACCATCCACCCGCCACGCTGTCGCTGAACCGCCTTGTCCGTGGATGCATAGGACGACCGCGTGCGACCACCCCGGAGGAGACAGGATGAACCGCGACGTCGAACACCTGCGGCTCGCCATCCGCATCGCCGGCGAAAGCCGGGCCAGCGGCAACCATCCCTTCGGCGCGCTGCTGGTTGGGCCCGACGGCGACGTGCTGGTCTCCTCGGGCAACACCTATTCCGTTGATCGCGGGGTCGGTCACGCCGAGGCCAACGTCGCCCGCGCAGCCGCGCAGCGCTACGAGCCCGAGCTTCTGGAGCGCTGCACGCTGGTGACCTCGGTCGAGCCCTGCTGCATGTGCGCCGGGGCCTGCTACTGGGCCGGGATCGGCGCCGTGGTCTATGGGCTCAGCGAGCGGCGCCTCGCCGAGTTCACCGGGGACAATCCCGAAAACCTCACGCTGGATCTGGGTTGCCGGACGGTCTTCGCGGCGGGCCGGCGCCAGGTGGCGATCCGCGGCCCATTCCCCGAACTCGAAGCAGAAATCGTCAACGACCACAAGGATTTCTGGTAAAGACGTACCGAAAGGGAGAAGCGCACGCTGCCTGAACCGTTGGCGATGAAGGAACGCGTCGGCCCGGCGGCAGACCTCCACGCGCCGCTCCAGGTCCTGCCATCGGCAGAAGCGAACACACTACCCCATCAAACGCGGCTGGAGTGCTGAGGGAACCGGCGATGCGGGCCCTGGTAACGACGCCGTCAGAGCACGCCCACGAGGGCGTTCACGGCACGCCAGGCCGCCGCGCTGGCGTCGGTGCCCGTGTGCTGTTCTCCAGCGGCCCGATCGGGGCGGGCGGTCACCACCTGTTCGCTGGCAGGCTCGACGCGTGCACCGATGCGGCTCATATCGTCCCGCGGCCAGTCGAGGACGGAGGACCTCGTTGCAGGCGGAAGGGCGGACAGACGAGATGGGAGGTGCCGGCGCCGGTTGGCCGACCCGTTTGACTCGACTCGGCGTCGCCGCGACCCTTGGCTACTCCTGTTGTCGCGGCGTGGCGCACCGTGGCGGCGGTCGGACCCATGCGGCCGGCGTCGCTGCTGGCGAGGGTGAGAGATGGGGGTGCGTGATGAGCAACCGCCGCAACGCGGGCGCCGCCGGCGGCGGCGCGATCTACGGTCTGGGATCTTCGGGGCCCTGGTGTACTTCTGACAGCATGCCGACACGCTCTTGGAGCACCTGCTGGCGGTGTTCCAGGGCCTGTTCTGGCCGGCGTTCATGGTGTACGAGGTCTTCAAGGCGCTCGGCCGCAGCCGGGGAGGACCGAGTGCTGCACCGGACCGCGACCGGCGGACTCCTGGACGGCCGGCGAGGAGTCGCCCCGGTCAGCTCACAGCTGAGAGCGCGCAGCCTCCCAGCCGCGACCGGTCACAGGCAACCTGACCAGCGCAAACGGGCCCTCGCTGGGTTGACCACAAGTTTAGGCGCGCTACGGGCCGGCTCCACGGTGTGGCCCAGGAACCGTACTTGCGTCTAGTCGTGCCGACCGCAACGAGAATGTCCCCGGACTGCACGTCGATATGCTCGCTCATGCCGGCAAGCCTACCCCGCCGCCCCGACATGGAGGGAGCGCTCGGTCTGGACTCTTGCCGGCTCGCCCGCCGGGCTGGATACTCCTGACTAGTCAGTCGGTGACCCGATGGCCACTCGCCGAGTGGGACCAGACCCCCAGGTCCCGTAACTGCGTCTGGAGGAGCCTGTGAGGATCCAACGCAGCCCTGTCCGAGGCCGGATCGCCCGGACCGCCCTGCTCATGACCGTGCTCGGCGGTGTGGTGGCCGCCTCCGCCTTCGTCCTGCCGGCCGCCGGTGCGATGCCCGCGAAGCCCGCCGGCGCACGCCAGCTCTCCGCCGTCAGCGCGGCAGTGGCCCGCTCGGGTGTGGACGGCATCGCCTGGTACTCGGACACGGCGGCGGGTCTCGTGGTCGTCACCGCCGACAGCACCGTCTCCGCGGCGGAGGTCGCCACCGTCAAGCGCAGCGCAGGCGCCAGCGCCGGCGCGATCGCGGTCCGGCACGCCAGCGGCGTGTTCAGGCCGCTGCTGTCGGGCGGTGACGCCATCTACGGCGGTAGGTACAGGTGTTCACTCGGCTTCAACGTCGTCAAGAGCAGCGTCTACTACTTCCTCACCGCGGGGCACTGCGGCAAGGTGGCCAAGACCTGGTACACCAACTCGAGCCATACCACCCTGATCGGCCCCACGATCGACTACAGCTTCCCAGGTAACGACTACGCCCTGGTGCGCTACGACAACACCTCGCTCAGCCACCCGGGCGGTTTCGCCGCCGCCAACGCGGTCGTCGGGGAGGCCGTCAAGCGCATCGGGTCCACCACCGGTACCCACAGCGGTACCGTTACCGCCCTCAACGTCACTGTCCACTACCAGGGCGGCGGCACGGTCAGCGGCATGATCCAGACCAACGTCTGCGCCGAGCCCGGCGACTCCGGCGGCCCGCTGTACGACGGCACCAAGGCCCTCGGCATCACCTCCGGCGGCAGCGGCGACTGCAGGTCCGGCGGGACCACCTTCTACCAGCCCGTTCCCGAGGCGGCGAACGCCTACGGAGTCACCGTCTACTGATCAACCCGGTGGAGAACCGGCCGGCGGGACCGTACCGTCGCCGCTATGGACGAGCCTGATCCGGTTGCGCGGGCCCAACACCAGCTCCAGGACGACCTGGAGCTGGTGCGGCGCTACGGCCAGGACGAGGCAGCAGACCACTTCGGCGGCTGCTACTGGGACGACCAGCCACTCGTCACCATCGTCGCGCTCTTCACCGCCGAGGTCGACCGGCACCGGACCGTGCTCCGCAGCCGGGTCACGCAGCCGGGTCGGCTGGCGGTCCGGGCCACCTCGCGGACCTGGCGGCAGGTCCAGGCCGACCATGAGGAGATCGCCGCCACGCTGCTGACGACCAGGACCGAGCCAGGAGTCCACGGCGTCGGCATCGGCCTTCGCGAGGGCCGTTTCGTGGTATGCGTGGACATCGAGCCGTACACCGCCGGGCGCGCCGCCCGCATCGCCGAGCTGGTGCAGCCGCGCGAGGTCGTTGTGCGGCAGGGCGGTCCGTACCACGCCGTCTGACCTGGACGCGTGCCAGGGACCGGCGGCGACCACCCCGAGCCGGGACAGCCGTCGCTCAGTCGCTCAGAGGTCCTCGACCAGGGCGTCGGCGGCCCGGCGGCCGGAGGCCAGGGCGCCGTCGATGGAGGCGTGGTCGCGGTGGTCGCCGCAGACGTACAGGCCCGGCCGCACCCGCACCGGCCGCCGCGGCGGGTCGAGCACCCCTGGCGGCTGCGCCGGCCGGGCGTGGGCGATGCGGTAGGTGCGCAGGTGCCGCCAGCCGATCACGGCCGAGCCGAACCAGTCGGCGAGCTGCGCCAGCACGGCCGGCTCCAGGTCGGCGCCGCGGCGGGCGTCCGGCCCGACCACCGCGGCGGCCACCAGCGCCTGGCCGGGCGGCGCGTAGGTGGGGGCGACCGCGCTCGGCACGCACAGGTTGTTGACCGGGCCGCGCCCCTCGCCGTCCAGCGCGACCAGTGGCTCGTCCAGCGGCGCCCGGTCGGTGGCGAAGTACAGGCAGGCGGCGGCCACCGAGTCCGGGGCGGCCGGCTCGCCGAGCAGCTCGGCCGCGCGGGGGCCGTCGGTGGCGACCACCACCGCCCGCGCCGCCAGCCGCTCGCCGCCGGCGAGGATCAGCTTGCCCGGCTCCACCGCCGCCACCCGCGTGCCCAGCCGCACCGTCCCGGGCGGGAGGGTGCCGGCCAGCTGCTCGGCGATGGCGCCGATGCCGCGGGCGGGCAGGGCGGCCTCCCCCTGCGACAGCATCCGCCAGGCGAACTCGAACAGGCGGCTGGACGTGGCCAGCTCGCGGTCGAGCAGCACCGCGCCGGCCAGCGGGCGGAACAGCCGCTCGACGATCTGCTCGGAGAAGCCGGCCCCGGCGAGGGCCTCGCGGGTGGAGGTCTCGGGCCGCGCGAACAGCTCCTCCACCGTTCCGGCGGCCAGCCGCCGGCGCAGGGCGGCGACCCGCAGCTTGTCGCCCAGGCCGCCGACCGGGGCGAGGGCGGTCCGCAGCGCCTGCCCTGGCCGCCGGAACGGGTCGGCCACCCGCACGAAGCGGCCGCCGGTCCACACCAGCGCGCCCGGCTCGAACGGGTGCAGCTCCAGCTCCCGGTAGTCCAGCGCCTGGCGCGCCTCGGGGTAGGCGGTGAGCAGGGCCTGGAAGCCGCGGTCCAGCAGGAAGCCGTCCAGGTGGTCGGTGCGGACGCGGCCGCCGACCCCGTCGGCCGCCTCCAGCACGGTGGCGGCGACCCCCTTGGCGTGCAGGCGGCGGGCGCAGGCCAGGCCGGCCAGGCCGGCGCCGACCACGTGGACGCCGTCTTCCGCGGGCATCTACCCGGCCGCCCCGCCGGCCGCCTCGGCGTCGCGGCGCAACGCCCCCGGCAGGGCGAAGTGGACGTCCTCGGGGACGACCTCGACCTCGCGGACCTCGCCGGCGCCGCGCTCGCGCAGGGCGTCGAGCAGCTCGTCGACCAGCCATTCCGGCGCCGACGCGCCGGAGGTCACCCCGACCGTCTCGACCCCTTCGAACCAGGCCGGGTCGAGCGCGGAGGCGTCGGCGATCAGGTGGCTGGCGCTGCCGTGGGCCCTGGCCACCTCCACCAGGCGCTTGGAGTTGGAGGAGTTGTCGGCGCCGATGACCAGCACCAGCTGGCAGTCGCGGGCGAGCCGCTTGACCGCCGCCTGCCGGTTCTGGGTGGCGTAGCAGATGTCGTCGGAGCGCGGGCCGGCCAGCGCCGGGAACCGCTCGCGCAGGGTGCCGACCACCCCGGCCGTCTCGTCGACCGACAGGGTCGTCTGGGTCAGGTAGGCGACCCGCCGGGGGTCGGCGACCTCGACCTGCCTGGCCTCCCGCTCGTCGCCGACCAGGTGGACCGCGCCGGGCGCCTGGCCCATGGTGCCGACGACTTCCTCGTGGCCCTGGTGGCCGACCAGCACGATGTCGTAGCCCTTGCCGGCGAACTTGCGCGCCTCCTGGTGGACCTTGGTGACCAGCGGGCAGGTGGCGTCGATCACCTTGAGGCCGCGCCGCCGTGCCTCGGCGTGGACC